>JBDGUY010000060.1:0-9637 GCA_039585935.1 Gemmatimonadota bacterium | reverse complement strand
ACGCGAGGAGGTACTCGCCGAACAGGCTCGGCCGAATCTCCACCGGAGGCCGGTCGAGCCGGGCAAGGGAGCGCGTGGAAAAAGAGAATCTGTTGATTGCGACGACACCCGGGGGATTGCTCACCCCAGCGTACAGCTCGTGAGATGACGGCGAAGCGGCGACTGCGGAAACGTCTCCACCGACTTCCACTCGACCGGCTGTCTCCGCGGGTTCGACTGTGAGGACCCTCAGCGATCGGCTGTCCTCCGAGTCGACGAATACCAATCTTCTACCCCAGGCTGTCACCAGCCCGGGTTCGCGGACGGGTACGCTGGTTTCACCCGACGGCTCCTCCGAGCCGTGCGGAACCAGCCACAACTCGGGACCTGGTCGCAACACGGCGATTCCGTCCTGGACGACTCCGGCCCACTCGATCGGTCCGCCGACCTCGTACCGCCAGGCGCGATCGGACAGTACCGCGAGGATTTCGCCGCTCGCGCTGCCGACGAACACGCCTCCCTGACTGGATGTGGTCCAGCTGACGTCTTCGCTCTGCAGAGCACCGAGTTGTTCGACGGCACCTGTTGCCGGATCAAAACGGGATACGGTCCCGTCACCGGAACGCAGGACGACCGACGCACCGCCGAGCGAGCGAATCTCCTCGAACGCGGGCAGGTCGATGTTGCTCTCCCAGGACGTCTCACGCGGGGTACGGATGGGTCGGAGATCGGCCGTTGCCCCCGAGGGGTCCAGAACGAGAATACTCCATTCATCCAGCGTCGACCCGACCACCAGCTCCGTCCCATGGAGCTCCGGAGCCTGGCTGCCGGTCCCGTTTCCGGGCTCATTCTGCCCGTCGCATGCTGCCACCGCGAGCAGCAGTGCGAGGAATTGAAACCCTGAATGCCTTCGATGATAACGCGTCAAGTGGCGTGCCTCTGCATATTTGCGTCTGGCCGGGACAATACCCACCCCGGACACCCGGCCGCGGCAAACTGTTCAGCCGAACGGCCACCCGCAAGAAAGCCTGCCGGCTCGATTCCGTCTACACTCGAGATGAAGGGATCGGTCAGTAGATCGGTCCCAGCGACACGGACCAGATGCTGCGCCCGAAACGGGAACCTCGTCCCGGTGCCATCGAGTAGTCGAGTCGGAGGATGGCGAAGAACAGGTTGACCCGGACGCCGACTCCGTAGCTGGCGAGCGGCTCGCGGTACAGGACTATGTCCTGACCCGGGTCGCGATTCCAGGTCAGGGTGGAGACTCCCGGCGTCCACGCGACTCCGATGTCGAAGAACACCGCAGCATCGACTGGCGGGAAGTTCATGGGCAGCCAGGCGTCCTTGATCGCGTTCAAAACCGGGAATCGAATCTCGGAATTGAGGAGCAGAACGCTCGAGCCGATCAGCTGTTCCTGCGCCGGGCAGAAGAAGTCGAGGACCGTCTCGGCCTTTGAGAGCTCGCACTCGAGAGCGCCATACGATCCGACGTCGTAGCCGCGCAGGTAGTACGGCCCTCCCCAGGCCAGTTCGAACTCCCGCGCGTCCTCGGAGCTCGAAGTGCTGAACCTGGTGAAGGAAAGAAATCTCTGGGCAAACACCAGCGAACCGGGTAGCGGTGTGTAGTGCCGGACATCGGCAATTCCATCCGCCAGATTCAGATCTCCCATGGAAGCGGAAATGCCTAGCTGCATGCGCCGCCCACCTATGGCCCCGGTAAATCCTCCGAGCGAATTATCGAACAGGTACCCCAGGGAAGGCTTCACGAACGCCCGCGTACGCCCGTCGATCGTGAACGAGAAACTGTCGTTGCTGTCCAACTCCCGGCCGCGCAGTTCCAGGTCTGTCTGGATGCTCGACGCTTCGACATTGAAGTCTACACGCGAGAACGCGCTGAACGGATACTGGGTCAGGATTCCCACGGACCGGAACAGGTCGCGCTGGAACAGGTCGTACTCTCCGATCAACCCGGGCCTTCCGGGCACTTCCCCGAAGCTCCGCCCCCTGTATCGATAGAATGGATTCTGTTGTGCCGAGACCCCGAAGTTGATCCGGTTCTTGAGGTACGTGTACTGCGTCATGAGGCGAAGGTTGTCGAACGAACCGTGGATGTCTCCGGCGATCACCATGTTGTGATTGCCCAGCATGTCGGACAGGGTGATGAACGATCCGCCGTAGATCCCACCACCGTAGAATCCACCGGCCTGAGCACCGATCGTCGGGCGGCCGACGATGTCCGGACTCAGGCTGACTTGATAGTCCCGGTAGGCCAGGGTCGCCGTGTCCGGTAGAGACAGTGTCGCGGAATCGAGCAGCGACTGTACCGACAGTCTGCCGGGATCTCGCAGCGCAGCGAGGGCATCCGGATCCTCGCCATAGTCGGATCGTCTGAAGCCCTCTTCCGTCAAATAGAACGACCTGGGCTCGCCCTGTTCGGAAACCGGCAGGTCGCCGGCTCCAGAGGGCGACTCCACCACCCGCTCCCTACCAACCTGGGACGCTGCGGTGGCTGGCTCCCCGGGGGGACCGACGGGCTGAGCGACCCTGCGCGGGTGATCGATCGTATAGATGTTGAAGCCAGCTTCCTCGAAATACGAAAAGGCAATCCGTTCCGCATTGCGTGCCCACGACATACCCGGACTCGTGAGCAGTGCGCCCTCGCCCATGACTCCCGTCATGGCCCGGGTCAGGCGCAGGGTCGAGCCCGTGTCCAGATCGTGCAGGTAGGCGTCGAACAGTCCCTCGCGGGTCGACAGGTACGCGATCGTCCCGCCATCCGGTGACCACTGGGGATTGATCGACAATCCGCCTTCCTGTCCCGCTACGAGAGTCTGCTCGCGGGACTCGAGATCGAGCAACGCAATCCGCAGCGGGCCGATCACGAGTTGGTCCAGGTTCGTCTCGGAGGTGCGATCGGTCGCGAATGCAATCGTTCTGCCATCCGGCGACCACGACGGATGAAGTTGCGCATATCTGTCTGCGGTTAACTGCTCCATGTATCCGGTCTGAATGTCCCAGATGTACAGGTCGCTGACCCCGCCGAGCAGTCCGGTGAAAACGATCCGGGTTCCATCGGGGGACCAGTCCGGCGTCTGGACCCCATTCAGTTCTGGCGTCCACTTCTGTTCAATTCGGCCGGTCCGCACATTGGCGATGTGGATCGCATCTCGGCCGCTGGCCTGGGCCACGAACGCTACCCGCTCGCCGTCAGATGCCCAGGACGAGGACGACGTCAGGTAGCGAAGACTCTCGAAACTGCCGCTGCGCGCGGACTTGACCAGCGTCCGTTTGGGCTCTCCGGTCTCGGCGTCGGCAAGGTACATGTCGAAGAAGCTGTACAGGTCGTGCCCCTGGTCCGATAGATACACGAGTTCGGTACCGTCCGGCGACAGCGCCGGGGCGATAAACGTCGGAGACTTCCCCCGTCCGGTAGGGAACGAGTGCGTCGTGACCCGGGTCGCGATTTCCCGCATGTCGTCCGCTCGCGAGATCTTGGGCAGGTAGGCCGCGCGAACGGCGTCGTGCCATTCCGTCGACAGGCCTGTAAGCGTTACCCCGAGCGTGCGTTCGAACGCCCTCTCGGGCCCCATGGCGGCCGATCGTTTCAGCAGCAATCCAATGGTCTCGTCGCCCCATTTCGTTCCGATGTAGTTCCACAACGACTGTCCGAATCGATAGCTCAGGAAGTCGTTGAAGCGTTCCATTTCATCAATTGTACGCAGGTAGCCCGATAGCGAGGCATCGGTCAGCCAGGCTACGGTCTTGGCATCGATCTCACCCACAGACAGGTATTCGGCCATTCCCTCCATGAACCACAGACTCGGGACGAACGCGAAAGGCGAAGCCGTCGCCTGGACCGCGTTCCGCTTGAGGATGTCGAACTGGAAGGAGTGAACGAGCTCGTGCCCCAGGACATGCTCGAACTCGGCATAGGACCCCGTCAGCGGCAACAGTACCCGGTCCTTCAACGACTCCGTCACACCGCCTGTCGATTCGTCGATATGCCCGCCGAGCACATTGGTCTGCTGAAAATCGGATTGCGATGCGTACAGGATGATCGGCTTGCGGTCCTGAAAGTCGTGATCCAGGAGTCGGCTCAAGCGGCCGTAGATCCGCTCTGCCATCCGTGAAGCATCGAGTGCCGCCTCTCGTTCCTCCTCATAGAAGAACACGTCGAAATGTGTGGTCTGGATGATCTGGAACTGCCGGGGCTGGTACTGCACCTTGTTGGGACCTACCTGGGCCCCCGCCGGTGTCGCGAGCGCGACACTCAGAGCCGCCGAACCGGCGCAAATCGCAAACAAGCGTGGCCCGCGGATCAAGCTATGACTACCTCTCAGGCGGCTCGTCCAGAATCGGAGTCGCGGGAGCGTCGCCCCACAGGTCTTCGAGCCGGTAGAACTCACGGACACGCGGCTGAAAAACGTGCACGACCACGTCGATGAAGTCCAGGAGAATCCACGACGCCGGCCCCTTTCCTTCAACGCCCGACGGCCGGGATCCGTGACGCCGAGCACGTTCGAGCACATTGTCGGCGATAGCGCGCGCATGGGTGTCCGAGTCGCCCGACGCAATGACGAACCAGTCCGTCGCATCAGAGAGCTCGCGGAGATCGAGCAGAACGGGTTCGCGCGCATTCCGCTCGAGAACCGCGTCGATGATTACCTGCAGTTCGGCACTCGGTTCTTCCGTCACGGCGATGCTCAATCCTCTATCTGGTAGGCGAGCGCCCAGGCACCCGGGCCCGTGTGCACACCGATTGCAGCTGTGGGCGGACCGGAGAGGATCTCCACGGGCTCGTATCTGCGACCCAGCTCTTCGACGAGGTGGTGCATCCATTCCTCGGCAGCGAAGTGAACGACTCCGAAGCGATACCGCTCGGCTTCGATCAGCCGTTCGTCCAATAAATCGAATACGCGGTCGCGCACCGCATCCATGCCGCGACCGCGCCCGACGGCGGCCAGTCGCCCGTCTTCCCCGAATGCAAGGATCGGTTTGAGGTCGAGCATGCCGCCGAGCCAGGCCTTGGCGCGACTTACCCTGCCCGACCGCAGCAAGTACTCCATCGTATCGACCGTGATGAACACGTTGGACTGGTCACGGACTCGCTTCAGTTCCTTGACCACGTCTTGCAGTTCCATACCCTTGTCGAGCAGCTCCACTGCCCGGACGGCGAGCAGACCCGTACCGACCGAACCGGATCCCGAGTCGAGGGCGATCCCCTCCACTCCGCTCATCTCTCTGAGCGCGGCTGCGCCCGTCCCGTATGTACCTGAGATGTGCGAACTGATGTAGATGCCGAGAATCGCCTCTGCCCCTCTGGCGAGTCCATTTTCATAGGCATCGGTGAAGGCGCGTGGAGTCGGCTGCGAAGTGGTGACCGACCCCTTCGCATCCGGCCCATGCATACGCTCATACAGGCCGGCGGCGTCGATGTCCACGCCGTCAAGGAATGTCCGGTCACCGATGGTGACCTGCAGCGGAACGACCGACACCCCGTGGCGCTCGGTCCACTCTCGCGGCAGGTCCGAGGCGGAGTCGACGACCACAGCAATGTGACGGGTCGTCCCCGAGAGAAGGGTGTCTTCGATTCGTTCGGACACGATCTCACCGAAGTCCGCCAGCACCTGGATCACGGCGGCCGGATCGTCAGCGTGAATATGGACCTTGGCGAGATCTCCGGCATGCAGGACAATGGTTGACGTTCCGAGATCGTGAATCGCCTCCCTGATCGTCAGGTCATCCGGGAGATCGGGCCCTCTAACCGCAACCTGCGTACAGAACCGTCCCTCGTCCGCGCCGACTCCAGCTTCTCGGGCCTCATACAACGATGTCGCGTCTCCGGAGTCCTCCAATACGTCTGGGCGGATCCTTCCTTCGATGAACTGGATGATTCCATCGAAGAAGCTCACGAACCCCTTTGCTCCGGCGTCTACCACGCCCGCCTCTCTCAGCGCCGGCAGCATGTCCTGGGTACGTGCCAGGGACCGTTCTGCCGCGACGTGCATGTCATTGAGCCAGTAGTAGATGTCGCCATTCCCGACACCCGCCCGCCGCTCGGCCTCGACTGCCATGTCGCGCGCAACGGTGATGATCGTCCCCTCTCGCGGATTCTCGAGCACGTCATCCAGAGAGGAGGAGGCCCCTGCCAGCGCCGCGGCCAGTTCGACAGAACCCAGTCTGTCGTGACCGCGGACGAGATCGGAAAACGTCAGCATGAACCGGGAAAACAACATTCCGGAGTTGCCGCGTGCAGCCATGACACTGGCTTCGGCAGCGACGTCGGCCACGACCGACAGTGAATTGGAGTCCAGCGGGCGGACCGTATCCGCAATCGCCTTGAGGGTCAGTGCGAGATTCGTCCCCGTGTCTCCATCCGGAACCGGGAACACGTTGATCCGATCCAGTTCTTCCCGGTCCTGGGTTACGTGTTGAATCCCGGCGAGGATGCTCCTGCGGAGTCGCTTGCCATCCACGTAGGAAATTCGAAGCGGCCGCTTCGCGGAGCTCGACGCCAGTCTGGAGTCGGGCTCTACGGGCGGCGTCGGCGAAGATCGCCCGGAGGGGATCGACTGCTCGCGATCTCCGGCGCTGTCACTCACGCGCTTCTCTCCTGGCGATTGACACGGATACTCGCCGAACGACTCTCCGTCGGCCGGCGACCGGCCCGGACCGTCAGTCTTCGGCGACGACCCAGACGCTGATCTCCGGCAACACTTCCGCGTGAAGCCGGATCGGTACCTTGTACATGCCCAACTGCTTGATCGGCTCGGAAAGCTTGATGATGTGCCGGTCGATCTCGATACTCTGTTCGGCGAGGCTGTTCGCGATGTCGGTAGTCGTAACCGATCCGAACAGTCGCCCTTCTTCGCCGGCCTTGACCTTGAGCGTGACGGACACGCCTGCCAGTCGCTCGGCCACCTTCTCTGCCCGCTCCCGGTCGCGCATGGAGCGCTTGACGAGGTGTTCCCGTTCTTCCTCGTGTCGCTTCAGATTGGCGGCCGTTGCTTCGTACGCAAACCCCTGCGGCAACAGGTAGTTCCGTGCATATCCGGGCTTCACATCGACGATATCGCCGAGTTCGCCCAGGTCTTCGATGTCCTGTCGCAGGATGATCCGAGTCATTCGATTCCGTCCTTCGAAGTCAGTTGATCGCGGGTCGCTCTCAGCGTCCCGACCTGTCCACCATCCTGGTTGCCATCCTCTCGCGAAGGTGCAGCCAGGTGTCCCCGATGCCGATCACGAGGGCTGCCCCGAATACGAACGGGTAGGCCAGTACCGCACCGATACCGAGAAATACCCATGTCCATGCCGACGTGGCCGCTACTGCTGCGATCCACGCGAGTATCGCTCCACCACGCGCCACGTAGAGCGCCACCATGAATAACGTGGCGTTCTCCCCGATGCGGAACGCGCCGCCGCCAAGCGGCAGCACGAGAAGCATCAGGCCCGCCACGAGTATCCACACGAGTTCATCTCGAAACCCGAATTCCCGTACGGGTGGCGGATTCTCATAATCCTCGCCGTGCCGGCCGGCGAAATACCAGCAGGCCGCCAGCGCCGCCATGGTCGCCAGAGCGAGCAGCGCGGGGTATACATCGTGCTGAAATACCGCCCACGTCTCAATCGCAGCGCGAACCGACTCCCCGAGCGAGCTGGATGCCGCTTGTGGATCCGCCGCCAGGACTGCATAAGCAGTGGTCGCAGCTTCGCGAATCTGCAATTCCATCCAGCCGTCGAGAGCCGTTCCCAGGGCCGGCTGCAGCAATACTGCCAGGCTGATGCCAGCCGTCGCGACGGTTACCGTTCCGAGGCCACGATCGAATAGACCGCTGGGCCGGCGCAATATCGTCAACGCGACGAACAGTCCCCCGGCCAGCAGACACCAGCCTCGCTGCATGAACCAGCCCGAATCAGCGTCTAACGGTCCAACTCGGAACACCAGCGCCAGCAGGACCACCGCCGTGGCCAGGCCGAACAGATCCCGTGGCCGGAAGGCCACGAGGAACAGCGCGAACGGCACCGCCAGCAGCGGAAACGGACGAACCGGCGAAAGCAGGACGGCTACCGCGACCAGACTGGCCATCGGTACCAGCGAGGCTCGCAGCCGATTCGTACCGGCCTCGCTCACCTCTCCGACATCCGCCCTGAAGGCACCCGACGATTCGTCAGCCGTAGTACCCCTGAATGTACGGAACCAGCGCCAGGTAACGAGCACGCTTGATCGCGGTTCCCAGCTGGCGTTGGTGCCGAGCGCAGTTACCCGTTGCCCGTCGTGGCAGGATCTTGCCCCGATCCGTCAGATAGCGCTCCAGCACTCCGGCATCCTTATAATCGATCCTGGCTACGCTCTTCTCGCAGAATCTGCAGACCTTTCGATAGGCCATCGTTTCAGTCCTTGTCCTCTTCGTCCGTATCTTCGTCGCCCTCTGCGCCCGCCTCGTCCTCGTCATCCTCGCCGTCGTCGACCTCGCCGTCGTCCGCGTCCTCGCCGGCGTCCGCGTCCTCGGCGACGACGTCGTCGTCAGCCTCTTCCTCTATTTCAGCGGTGGCTTCGACACCTGCTTCATCCTCTGCCCCCTCGACGATTTCCACATCCGGCTCGTCCTTGTCGCCGTCGCTGTCACCATCAGCATCACGGCGTGGCTTCTCGTCATCATCGTCACCGCGTCCACCGCGGCGACGATCGTCATCCTCGTCGTCATCGCCGAGTGACACCGGAACCGCCAACTCTCCCTCGCTGAGGACGACGAGATGCCGAAGGACCTCTTCATCGAGCTTCAGCAGGCGCTCGAACTCGGGTAACGCGCGGGGCTCAGTGCTGAACTGGGCCACGACGTAATAGCCGTTTTCGTTTCGATCGATAGGGTAAGCCAGCTGGCGCTTACCCCAGTGCTCCACCGCGGTGATTTCGCTGCCGTCGACGGCGAGAATTTTCTCGTGATAACGCTGGAGTCGGGCATCGATATCCTCGGTGCCCAGCGCAGATTTGAAGATGTATACGACTTCGTAGTCGCGCATAGTCCCTCCCTCGGTCTGGTTCGGCCACCGGCGCGCGCACCCGTGGCAGGAGTGATCTTCGAATGTCTTGTTCTACCGCTGCCTTCAATCCATCAGATCCGGCGTGGCGGCCCAATCCCCTTGCCACGTCGGGCCGCCGAAAGTACGGCCGCGAAGCCGGTTGTTCAAGCGAAGCGGCCGCCTGCCTGTTTCAGTTCACGAACGGGAGCCACGCCGCCACCTGCTGTACGGCCTCCACGACTCCTTCGGATGTCTGGACCCCGTGTACCCTGACAAACCAGGGCGCGAGCACGAGCGACACGACGCTGATCAGCTTGATCACGATGTTCATCGACGGGCCCGAAGTGTCCTTGAACGGATCTCCCACCGTGTCGCCGACGACCGCAGCCTTGTGCGGTTCCGATCCCTTGCCGCCGTGGGCGCCGCCTTCGATGTACTTCTTGGCGTTGTCCCAGGCACCACCGGCATTCGCCATGAAGAGCGCGAGCATTACGCCGCTCAACGTAGCGCCCGCGAGTACTCCGCCCAGCGCCTCGACACCGAGAAACCGCCCGACCAGGATTGGCACCAGGATCGCCACGAGACCCGGAATGACCATCTCCCGAAGCGCCGCGCGGGTGGAGATATCCACGCACCG
>JBDGUY010000059.1:0-9805 GCA_039585935.1 Gemmatimonadota bacterium | reverse complement strand
CGCGGCTGAACACCAGGGAGCCCGTACCGTTTCGGAGTGTCACCGCCAGGGCGGGGGCGTCGCAAACGACCACGTACGGGAGCTCGATGACCAGTGAACCGAAAGGTCCGATCGCCGGTACTGCTCCCTCGGCGAGCACTCCACCACCGGACGCCGGCGCCAGACTGATACTGCCACCAGGCCAGCGTGCGGACCCCCGATTCCGGATACGGATCGCGACTCCGTCCTCGGCCGCGACAGCGGCCGCGAGCTGCAGCAACGGAGCGGCGAATGAGGCCCCTGCGCGGGAGACGGCGGCCGGCACATCGAGCAGTCCGGAGCCCGCATCGTTGTCAGGTCCGGGAATGCCGATATCTCTAGCCGTCTGCATTAAAATACGCTTCAACTGCTCAGGGCTATCTCCTGGTCTGATCTGGCGTAATAGAGCAATTGTCCCCGAGGCTTGCGCCACGGAGAATGAGGTTCCCTGTGCGGCGCGACCGGTGAGTCGGGCGCTGTTTGGACCCGAGGCCACCACCTCCGGCACGGTTCCCGGCGCGACAATGTCAGGTTTGATGCCGCCGCTGCAGGGAGACGGCCCTCGGCCGCTGTAGTCAGCGACGAATACGGATGACTCCACTCCTTCCGTGGCCCCTACGCCGAAGCTGTGAAGACTCGGGTCGTCGCGGGCCGCCGGAGCGGCTACCGAGCCGGCGGCAGGTCCCGCATTGCCCGTGGCGAACATGACCGCGATCCCGCCTGCCTCCGCCGCGTCGATCGCGTCGTAGATCAGATCGTTGCATGCATCGATATCGCCGACGCCCGGCGCGAATCCCCAGCTGCCGTTGATCACGTCCGGTGCGTCGTCAGTGGACGGATTTCCATCGGGATCGAGAGCCCACTGGAATGCCTGCAACAGCACCGACCGACGCGTGTAGACGCCTCCCGCCAGAGTGTCGAACACGCGGGCTGCGATCCATTCTGCCTCCGGCGCGGGACCGGTTACGACGTCCGTGCCCGTCGCCGCCACCAGCGTGGAGCCGTCGGACAGGCGCAGGGTGTCACCGGCTGGAAGGGAGCCCACGGCGGCCGCGGCTACCTGGGTTCCGTGCCCATTCAGGTCCTGAGGCTCGCCGGCGCCACGGTACGGATCGAACCAGGCAGCCCGGGCTGTCGTCCGACGGCCACGCCAGCGTGAGGAAAGCATCGCATTCGCCCCGTCCACGCCGGAGTCGAAGAATGCGACCGTCGTTCCGGTTCCCGTCACTCCGCCCGGCCACACGGCGTCGGCCCCGATCGTTCGCATGGCCTGGGATGTGTACGCAGGCTCGGCGAACACCGAGGCCTGCGGCGGAAGAACCACGGCGAGTGGTTCGTCGAGCCACACGCGCAGGACACCAGGCGACGTGCCGAGACGGCGGATCCCGTCGGCCGTGGCCTCGGCGACCGCCGCCGGCACGATCCACAACCGTTCGACGACCTCCACCTCGGTATCCCCCTCGGGAGCGAGACCGGCAAGGGTGGAAAGCGCGAGGTCTGCCCGGCTCTGCAGAAGCGCGATCGTCTCCGGCAGACGGAGCCCGGCCGGTGCCGGATCCGGCGCGACGAACTGGACGATCACCGGAACCCGCTGCCCGGAGGACATCGACGGCAGCAGAGTTCGCAGGGCCGGCGACAGTCGAGAGGCCACGTCCGGTGTGACGGAAACGGGGTCCTGGGCCACCAGTTCCAGCCCGGCGACGCAGGGCGAAATCGCCACGAGGAGCCCGGTGAGGATGCCTGTCCACAACGGACGGTAAGGCTCTCGCCGCGTAAGACCTGTTGCTGATCGGCAAAGGGTATGGGGGCTCATGGGAAATGAAATTCGCTCGCCTCGTGGCCGTGAGCAATGTGTGCTTGCACTTCGGTTCCTGTTCGGGTAGGTTCTATTCGGTGTCCGTTCGGTTCGATCCGATCCCAACGCCACAGGGAAACGATATGGCGCTCACGAGGCGGCAAAAGGAGATCCTGGACTTCATCGAGAGCTTTCTCGACGTACACGGGTTCTCGCCGAGTTTCGAGGAAATCGCGGAGTTCTTCCAGTACCGCTCGCTGGCGACGGTGCATGAGCACCTCTCGAATCTCGAGGCGAAAGGCTACATCCGGAAGAACTACAACGAGAGCCGTTCCATAGAGCTGATGCGAACGGAGTTGCGCCTCGCCGCTGTGGATCTTCCGCTGCTCGGGACGGTGGCGGCCGGCGAACCGGTGGAAGCCATCGAGCAGCAGGAACAGATCGCCGTCCCCGAGGACATGGTCGCCGGGTCGGCGGGCAGCCACTACGTCCTGCGGGTACGCGGTGACTCGATGATCGAGGAACAGATTCGGGATGGCGACTATGTGATCGTCCAGTCTCGCGAGACGGCCAATAACGGCGAGATGGTGATCGCTCTCGTCGATGGCGATTCTGCGACCGTGAAGAAGTTCTACCGGGAGTCGGGCGGCAGGATTCGTCTGCAGCCCGCAAATCCGACCCTCAAACCCCTGGTCCTCAGCGCTTCGAGGGTTCAGGTACAGGGGATCGTCGTCGGAGTGATCAGAAAGTACTGAAACGGCTGTCGCCCCGAGGCGCCCTCCTACCTTCTGTCCCCACCGGGTGCCCGGGGCGTCGACCGACGTGGTTGCACGGATCGAGAGCGCGTTGACTTCCCTCCTTCTCCCCCTAGCTTCGGTTTCGTGAACCAGAAACGGCCGGGAATGAGACCGATTCGCTGTACCGTCGAATACGAGGGTACTTCCTTCTTCGGCTCGCAGCTGCAGCCTGCCGTACCGACCGTGCAGGGAATGATTGAAGTAGCGCTGTCGCGCCTGTTCGACTCTCCCGTGAGAATTTCCGCCGCCGGACGGACGGATTCCGGTGTACACGCCACGGCCCAGGAGATCGGATTCAACGCCCCGGACCGCTGGACGACAGGCTCGCTCAGGGATTCGCTCAACGCCGTTCTCCCACCTCAGGTAGGAGTCGTATCACTCCGGGACGCCGAACCGGCCTTTCACCCCAGGTTTTCCGCGACGGGCAGACGCTATGAGTACTTCGTGGGGGATCTGCCTGCGGCGCTGTCTCCCCTTCGCGGCGGGCGAATCTGGCAGCTGGGGCACCGGGTCACGATCACCTCGCTACAGTCAGCCTCGACCGCGCTGCTCGGGCCCGGTGACTTCAAGGCGTTGTCAAAGACCGGACAGCCCGAGCGCGGGACGCGCTGCACGATTGAGAGGGCAACGTGGATTCGAACGCCGCTCGGCGATCTTCGATTCGAGATCGTGGCGGACCGTTTCCTCCACCGGATGGTACGCTATGTCGTCGCCGTTCTTATCGATATCGCACGAGAGTCGCGGGCGGCCGAGGATCTCCGGACTCTTCTGTCAGGAGATGAGCAGGCAGCCCCGCCGCGTCCGGCTCCGCCGGAGGGGCTGTACCTGACGGGCGTCCGCTACGCTGACGGATGGAATCGAAAGCCTGGAGTTCCGGGGCTCTGGCCGATACCTGCCGACAGGACTCTGGCGGAATCGCGACGGGATTGAATTCACAGGAGCGTTCGGGTTTGAGAGCACGTGTCGCCGTTCCCCTTTTGTTGACGCTAGTGGCATTTCCGGTCGGATTGGCGATCGGTGTCCGCCTTTCTTCCAGCCAAATCGGTGCGCGAGACCAGGCTGTGTCTGGCGACGTTGCCTCGATCGCGGCGGGAGAGGCTCCCGCTCGGGCTCTCGACAGGGCGGTTCGTCCCGCACTCGCCATGGAACCCGGGAGTCAGACGGCCCTGAACCCGTCCGGTGCTCGCCTGTCACAGGACAGCCCTCGCTTCACGCCGGTCGTGGCGGCGGCCGCGCGGCTGGCTCCATCAGTCGTCAGCATTACGGTGCTCGCCACCCGCAGCGTGTCCCGGCGCAGTCGGTTCGATGAGTTCTTCGGAATGGTGCCGCGGCAGCTCGAGAGACAGATCCAGGGAATGGGCTCGGGATTTGCGCTTGATGCAGACGGCACGATCATCACCAACGACCACGTGGTGAGCGGTGCGGATTCGCTCGTCGTTACCGACGTGAACGGTCGCCTGTACAGCGCCGAGGTGATCGGGACCGATCCGATTACCGACATCGCGGTACTCCGCGTCGAACCTGGAGCGATACCGCCTGCACCGATCGGGACATCGTCCGACCTGGTGGTGGGCGAACCGGCGATCGCGCTCGGAAATCCGTTCGGATTCGTGCTCGCGAACGCGGAGGCCACCGTGACCGCCGGAGTCGTCTCGGGTGTCGGCCGGGATATCCTCGATTCGCGCGAGGGAAAGCTCAGTGCCGACATGATTCAGACGGACGCGGCGATCAATCCCGGTAACTCTGGGGGACCTCTGGTCAATGCCGAAGGCAACGTGATCGGGGTCAACTCGGCGATCTTGTCGCAATCCGGAGGCTCCGAGGGCATCGGTTTCGCGATTCCGATCGACCGGGCGCGGCGAATCGCCGCAGAGCTGCTCGAATATGGATTGATCCGACGACCCTGGGTCGGGGTGGAACCCCGCACGATGGAATCATCCGTTACCAGGTTCTCACTCACCGAGGTGCGACGTGTCGCACCGGGATCGCCGGCGGACGCCGCGGGACTTGAGGTCGGCGATGTGCTCCTCGAGGTGAACGGCAGACCGATCACCTCCCCGCTCGACTGGGATGTCGGTCTGCTCGATGCCGGAGTCGGATCGTCCGTGGACATCCGGTATCGCCGCGGCGAGGACTTGCTGACCGCCCGGCTATCGGTCGAAGAGCTGCCGAGCGAGCAGGCGGTACGGCTTGAAGTCGTGCGGGGACTCGAGCTGATCAGCGTCACTCCCCCGATTGCAGTCGAGCGTCGACTCGAGATAGAAACCGGGGCCCTGATCGTTCAGCTGGCCCCCGGTGCCAGCAGGGTCACCGGGCTACGCGAGGGAGATGTTATCGTCGGAATCAACCGCAGCCCGGTAGAAACAGCCGAAGACGCCGAGAACCTCTTCCGCGCCCTCGCCGGTGGTAGTAGGATCTTCGTCACGTACTATCGCGAGGGGCGATATTACAATAGCTGGCCATTCGACATCGGCTGAATCCGTGACTGCCCAACAGACCAGATATCCGCACCCGCTCATCGACCGTTACGCGTCGGCGGAGATGTCCGACGTGTTTTCGCCGCTTCGGCAGGCACTCACCTGGCGTGACCTGTGGATCGCATTGGCCGAAGTCGAAAGCGAGCTCGGCGTTCCAATACCTGATGAAGCGATCGCCGAGCTCCGCTCGGGCCGGGAGGCCGTGGACCTGGAGCGCATCGCCGAGATCGAGGCCAGCCTCAGGCACGACGTGATGGCCCATGTTCATCACTACGGCGAGGTGGCGCCGGGAGCCCGGCCGTTCATTCATCTGGGCGCGACGAGTGCGTACGTGGCGGACAACGCCGGCCTGATCCAGCTTCGTGATGCGCTCGCCGTTACGCGCGAACGGCTGATGGCCGTGATATCGTCTCTAGCGTCGTTCGCCGAGCAATGGCGGGAACTCCCGACTCTCGGCTACACGCACTGGCAGCCGGCGCAGCCGGTAACGGTCGGCAAGCGCGCCACCCTGTGGCTGCAGGATTTCGTAGCCGATCTCGAGCAGGTCAGGGAGCTGGAAGCCGAGCTCAAGTTCCGGGGTGCACGCGGCACTACAGGAACCGAAGCCACGTTTCTCGAGTTATTCGACGGAGATGGGGAGCGCGTGGACGCGCTGAATGAGCGGCTCGCCGAGCGGTTCGGATTTGCGGGCGTTTGGGAGGTCGTCGGCCAGACATACCCGCGCAAGTTCGACCACCGGGTACTCTCCGTCCTGGCGGGGATCGGCACGAGCACCGCTCGTTTCGGTCAGGACGTCCGGCTGCTGCAGAGCTTCGGGGAGATCGAGGAACCGTTCGGCAAGAGCCAGATCGGGTCCTCGGCCATGCCGTACAAGAGGAATCCGATGCGCTGTGAGCGTGCCTGTTCTCTCGCCAGACACCTTTGCACACTGGAACTTGATGCTGCCTGGACGGCTTCGGTGCAGGGATTCGAACGAACGCTGGACGACTCCGCAAATCGACGGATCGCGATTCCGGAAGCATTCCTGTGCGCCGACGCGATCCTGCTGATCGTGGACAACGTCGCATCCGGCCTGGTCGTCCACGAAGCCGTCATCGAATCCCGGCTGACCCGGGCTCTGCCGTTTCTGGTTACCGAGCAGGTGCTCATCGCCGGGGTCCGCAAGGGAGGCGACCGACAGGAGTTGCACGAACGAGTCCGGGAGCACGCCATGGCCGCCCGGGAACGCCTTGATTCCGGAGCCGAAGACAATGACTTCTTCCAGCGCGTGGAAGGTGACCCCGGATTCGGGCTGACCATGAATGAACTTGAGGATCTCTCGCGCGCGGAGGACCTGGTCGGCAGATCCGCCGTGCAGGTGGAGAAATACCTGGACGATCGGATCCGACCTCTGCTGGATGGATATTCGGGCGCGTCGGCGCCAAGACTGCGAGTCTGAACAGGATGGATGAACCGAAGATGAACGATTCACGAGGAGCCGACCTGCCCTTCCCGCTGCTGCGCAGGGGCAAGGTTCGCGAAATGTACGACCTGGATGATGCCCTGTTGATGGTCGCGAGTGACCGGATCAGCGCATTCGACTGTATCCTGCCCCAACCGATCCCCGACAAGGGTTCGGTACTGACGCAGATCTCGCGCTTCTGGTTCGACCGGTCCACTCACGTCGTGCGAAGTCACTGCATCTCGGCAGATCCGGATGAGATCGTGCGGCTGCGTCCGGAGCTGGAAGAGACGCGTAAGCTGTGGGCCGGCAGAGGCATGCTGGTGGAGAAGGCCGAGCCCTTCCCGATCGAATGCGTGGTGCGCGGATACATCACCGGGTCCGCCTGGAAGGAGTATCGTGACTCCGGCACCCTCGCCGGCGAGCCGCTCGCTGAGGGAATGGTCGAAGCCCAGGAGCTCGTACCGCCGATCTTTTCGCCCGCCACGAAGGCGGAGACCGGCCACGACGAGAACATCACCTTCGAGCAGATGAAGGGAGTCGTGGGAACCAAGGTTGCCGAATACCTTCGCGAGACCAGCCTCGACCTTTACACCTTCGCCCGGGACTACGCGCGGCAGCGAGGAATTCTGATCGCCGACACGAAGTTCGAGTTCGGAACCGCGCGCACAGGCGAAGTGCTGTTGATCGACGAAGCTCTGACCCCCGATTCGTCGCGGTTCTGGCCGGCCGATGAGTACGAGCCCGGCCGGACACCAACATCGCTGGACAAGCAGCCCGTGCGAGACTACCTCGAAGGCCTCGTACAGGCGGGCGAGTGGGACAGGAGCCCCCCGGCGCCCGACCTTCCTCCTGAGATCGTCGCCTCGACAAGCGAGCGATACCGCGAGGCATACCGTCGTCTCACAGGCGTCGAGCTACCGGAGTATCGATGAATTCGATTCCGCTTCCGATCCACCTGGATGACGACAAGCCTCGCGACGAGTGCGGGATATTCGCGATCAGCGGTTCCCGTGCCGCGGCGGAGCTGACGTTCCTCGGGCTCTACGCGTTGCAGCACCGGGGACAGGAATCCGCGGGGATCGTAGCGATCGATGACGACGGCCTGGCGCACAGTCACAAGGGCATGGGCCAGGTGAATGAGGCGTTCGACGACGCCACGATGCGCAAGCTCCCGGGGACCGTGGCGATCGGGCACGTGCGCTATTCGACCGCCGGCAGTTCCTCGCTACGGAACGCGCAGCCGGTGCTCGTCAACTACCGGCACGGTGCGATGGCCCTCGCCCATAACGGCACCCTGACGAATGCGAAGGAGATCGGCGCCCGGCTGACGGACGAAGGAGCGATTTTTCAGACCGAGAGCGACTCGGAGGTCGTGATTCACCTGATTGCGCGATCGCGCCGGGACCTCCCGGACCAGCAGGTCGATGACGCACTGTCACAGATCGTGGGAGCCTTTTCGCTCGTCCTCTGCGTCGGCAAGACAATCTATGTCGCGCGCGATTCCCGCGGATTCAGGCCCCTGGTGCTCGGACGGCTCGGCGACGCTGCAATCGTCGCGTCGGAAACCTGCGCGCTCGATATCATCGGAGCCGAGTACGAACGCGACGTTCGACCGGGCGAGGTGTTGCGAATCGACGACGGTGTCGTCACTCCGTTGCGTCCGCTCGAGCCGGCGACGGCATCTCCCTGTCTGTTCGAACTCGTATACTTCGCCCGACCCGATTCACAGATATGGGGCTGCAGCGTCGACCGGGCGAGACGCGCCTTCGGCCGGCAACTCGCGCTCGAGCACCCCGTGGACGCGGACTGCGTGTTCTCCGTGCCCGACTCCTCGAACTCTGCTGCACTGGGGTACGCCGAGGCATCCGGCCTGCCATTCGAACTCGCTCTGATTCGGAACCACTACGTGGGCCGAACGTTCATTCATCCGACGCAGACGGGGCGGGATTTCAAGGTTCGCGTCAAGTACAACCCCGTCGCGGAGTTGATTGACGGAAAGCGAGTCGTGGTCGTCGATGACTCACTGGTTCGGGGAACGACGAGCAGGGGCCTCGTGGCCTTGCTGCGTGAAGCGGGGGCGCGTGAGATCCATTTCAGAGTCGCGTCTCCGCCGATCATCGCGCCCTGCTATTACGGAATCGACATGCCGACGAAACAGGAACTGGTCGGCGCCAACTTCACGGTCGAGGAGATCGGTCAGCGCCTCGGAGTCGAATCTCTTGGCTACCTGTCGCTGGAAGGCATGCGATCTGCAGTTGCGGACTACGGTCCGTTCTGTGACGCGTGTTGGACCGGGAACTACCCGGCACCGCTTATCGACCTCGAGCACGGGCAGACGGCAATAGCGCAGGGGCGCTAGGTCAGCCGTCCTGGCGGCCCGCCTGAACAGGAGTCCCCCATGAAATTCGTCTACTTCTTCGGCCGCGGGCATGCAGACGGTGGCCGGGAAATGAAGGATCTCCTCGGTGGTAAGGGTGCGAATCTCGCCGAAATGACGGGCCTGGGCGTACCGGTTCCGCCCGGATTCACACTCACGACCGAGGCCTGCCGGCACTACCTGATCAGTGACGAGCTTCCCGACGGCGCACGCAGCGAAGTGGACGGGGCGCTTGCACGGCTGGAGAAGACGACCGGAAAGCAGTTCGGGGGATCGACGGACCCGCTTCTCGTGTCTGTTCGCTCGGGAGCCGCCATCTCCATGCCCGGCATGATGGACACCATCCTGAATCTCGGATTGAACGACAGCAGTGTCGAAGGACTGGCACGAGCTTCGGGAAATGATCGCTTTGCGTGGGACAGCTACCGCCGCTTCCTGCAGATGTATGGCGATGTCGTGCTCGGCGTGGAGCACGCGGCATTCGAGTCGATCCTGTCTGAGGTCCGGCAGGCTTCAGGTGCCGACACGGACGACGAAATCCCGGCGGACGGGCTGAGAGACGTCGTGGCACGGTACAAGCGACTGATCGAGCGCGACGGATCCGCGCCATTCCCTGAGGCCCCTGAGGATCAATTGTGGGGGGCGATCGGCGCAGTGTTCGAGAGCTGGCGCACTCCTCGCGCGATGGCCTACCGCAAGACCTACGAGATTCCGAACGACCTCGGAACGGCGGTGAACGTACAGACCATGGTGTACGGGAACCGGGGTCCGAGCAGCGGTACCGGCGTAGCGTTCACGCGGAACGCCGCCACTGGAGAGCGGAAGCTATTCGGCGAATTCCTCGTGAACGCGCAGGGCGAGGATGTGGTCGCAGGAATTCGCGACCCGTTGTCGATC
>JBDGUY010000058.1:0-9841 GCA_039585935.1 Gemmatimonadota bacterium | reverse complement strand
TGCCTGTTGCTCGGCCTTCCCGGTATCGCCAGCGCACAGGAGCAGTACGTCGAGCTCCTGCGGCAGGACATCAACACGCAGAAGACGGCGATTCTCACCGAGGCGATGGACCTCGACGAGGCGCAGTCCGAGAAGTTCTGGCCGATCGTCCGCGAGTACGATCTCAAGCGGGCGGCGATCGCCGACCGGCGCATTGCCGCGATCAAGAAGTATGCGGCCAACTTCGAGACCATGACGCCAGACATGGCGAAGGAGATCGTCGAAGAATCGATGAAGATCGACTCCGACATGATGAAGCTCAAGAAGGACTACTTCGGCAAGGTCTCGAAGGAACTGTCGGCCGTCGAGGCGGGACGTTTCCTCCAGGTCGAGAATTTCGTCGACAACCTGCTGCTTCTGCAGATCCAGGCCGAACTCCCGCTCGTCCAGCACGGGGTCAGCGCCGTCAGCAACTGACGACGGTCAGGATTCAGGAATTTGAAGTATGCGAAGGGTCGCCTCCGGGCGACCCTTCGTGCATCCGGAAACGGTGCCCCGGTCCGATCGGCCCGCCTTCAGTTCCTGACCAGGCTCCGCAGTACGAATCCCACGTTGGCGGGCCGCTCGGCGAGACGGCGCATGTACCACGGAAACCAGTGCGATCCGTAGCTGATCAGCACCCTGACAGGGTGTCCTGCCGCTGCCAGACGCAACTGCAGCTTGCGACCGATTCCATACAGCATCTGGAACTCACAGGCGTCCGGCGGCAGGCCCATCTCTTCGACCCGTCGTACGATGCTGTCGATCATCCGCTCATCATGTGTTCCGAACGCGACGCGGACTCGTGCGTCCGACTGTCGCGCCTCGAGAAGGCGATTGGCGAGCAGCAGGTAGTTCAGGTCGACGTCTGCTTTCGAAGGATAAGCCGAATCCGCCGGCTCCTTATAGGCACCCTTCACCAGCCTGACCATCGGACCGGAATCCAGCAGCGACTCGAGGTCTGTCTCCGTCCTGTACAGGTAGGCCTGGAGGCAGATGCCCGTATTCGAGTGGCGGGTGCGTAGCGACCTGTACAGGGCCAGCGTCCGATCCACGTATCCGGTGGCCTCCATGTCCAGTGCTACCAGCCGTCCTGTCTCGCCTGCGCCGGCAATCAGTCGGTCGAGGTTGTCGAAGGCGAATTGTTCGCCGAGATCGAGGCCGAGGTGGGTGGGCTTAACCGACAGGTCCGTGTTCAGTCCCGCGGCACCGATCGCGAGGAGGGCTCCTTCGTAGGCCGTGGCGACTCCTGCCGCTTCAACTGCCGTCCTGACATTTTCCCCCAACAGGGTGAGAATCGTAGCCAGATTGGCAGTGGCTAGCCCGCGAGCCGCTTCTACTGCATCGTCCAGTTCCTCGCCCGGCATGAAACGGTGGACAGCCCGGTGGACGAACGGCCGGTGCGCGAGCCGGTCACCAAGCCAGCGGCTCTCAGAGCCACGTAACAGCAGGTGGCGCGCCAGACCCATGCGAGTGCTCCAGTCGGCATTATCTTGCGGGAAAGTGCTCCCGGTTTTCGATGCAGCCGAATGTAGGCAGGTCGGGTCGCCGGCGCCCGGGACGAAGTTTTTCAACCAACCAGGTGAAGAGAAGTCGATGCGAACAAATCAATCGGATGTGGACCTCCTGTGCCGCGTGATGGTCCGTCGGCCCGAGGACGCGTTTGGCAGCCCGGCCGTCGTCCAGGAGTCCTGGCGAGCGCTCGGGTACCACGGTGCTCCGGACATCGAGGCCGCGAAGGCGGAGCACGAAGCCTTCGTCGAGATCCTTCAGGGAGCCGGTGCGGAGGTAGTGTACCTCGAGCACGACTCCGCGCTTGGAATGGACTCGCTGTATCCCCGGGACGCCTCGGTCATCTGCAGTGACGGAGCCATCCTGTGCCAGATGGGCAAACAGGCCAGGGCGGCAGAGCCGCGGGCACAGAGAGAGGCATTCAAGAGTCTGAATATACCCATTCTCGGAGCCATCGAGGGGGATGGCAGGCTCGAGGGCGGTGATGTCGCCTGGCTCGACGACCGGACACTTGTCGCGGGACTAGGGTATCGGACCAACTCGGCCGGCATCGAGCAGCTTCGCGATCTGCTCGCAGACCGCATCGACGAATTGATCGTGGTTCCGCTGCCTCACTGGCGGGGCCCGAGAGATGTCTTCCACCTGATGTCGATGTTCAGTCCTCTGGACCATTCCGTGGCGCTCGTATACTCTCCCCTGTTGCCGGTGCCGTTTCGGAATACCCTGCTCGAACGTGGCTACGAACTCGTCGAAGTTCCCGATGACGAATTCGACTCGATGGGCTGCAACGCACTCGCGCTACGACCGGGCCAATGCGTACTCGTTGAAGGAAACACGGTCACCAGGGGTCGCATCGAAAGCGCAGGCATCGAGGTGATCGAGTACACGGGCGTCGAGATCAGCACCAGGGGATCGGGTGGTCCGACCTGTCTCACGCGACCGCTGGTGCGGTTGCCGCCTGGAAGGTGACACGGATTCTGACTGGAGAACGCCAAGTGACCAGAAGAATGAGAGCCGGCCTCACCCTGTTCGCTGCGGCCGCCATGACCGGCGGCTGCGGCGGGAATGACGCGTCGGAAACCGACGGGGCGGAAGCTGGGTCGACGGACGTCGGCGGGACGAAGATTCTGTACGTCGCGCACCACCTTGCGGACTGCGTCGGTGTGGGACCGATGAAGTGCATGCTCGTCCGCGAGACGCCTGACGCCGAATGGACGATGTTTTACGACAAGATCCAGGGGTTCGAGTACGAGCCGGGATTCGACTACGAGCTCAGAATTCGCACGGAGGACGTTCCGAATCCACCCGCAGACGCGTCTTCGATCCGTTACATCCTGGTGGAGCAGGTGTCCAAGACACCGATGTCGAATGAAGCAGGAGCCGGAGTCGATCTCGTCCTTGGCGATTGGAAGCTCGCTTCTTTTTCGGAGGCCGTCCTCACCGAGGCGGGAATTGATGTCACGAATGCCATCGGAGCCCTGGCCTCGAAGGGCGGGGTGACGCTGGCGTTCACCGACCAGGGCCAGGCAGCTGGATTCTCGGGCTGCAATCAGTACACCGGCACGTATGAGATCGAAGGCGGCCACTCCCTGTCGTTCGGTCCCCTGGCCGGCACCCGAAAGATGTGCCCGCCGCCGCTGATGGAACTCGAAGCCCTCACACTGAAGACTCTCGAGGCGGTCGAGGGCGTATACGTGCGCGACGAGTCGACCCTGGAGCTGTACGGTGCCGACGAGAAGCTGTTGGCCACGTTCCACAGGGCTGGCAGTGCGGCCGCTGCCGGCCCGCAGGTTGGCGAGTGGAAGCTATCGGAGATCACGCCGGCCGCCCTGGCTCAAGCCAGTGACGAGGTGCGCGAGGCCGTGACGTCTCTCTCCGCGGACGAGAACACGACGGTCACCCTGAATCTGGGAGCGGACGGCCGCGCGAGCGGCTTTTCCGGCTGTAATCGATATACCGGTGAGTACAAGACCGACGGCGCATCGTTGCTCGGTCTGGGCAACATCGCGGGAACGCAGCGCGCGTGTGCTGGCCCCGGGATGGCGATCGAGTCAGCCTACCTGGAGGCCCTTTCCTCCGTCAGGCGCATGCAGCTGATCGGTTCCACGCTCGAAATGCTGGACGCCGATGGGACCCAGTTGTTGATCTACTCCAGGGCGGAAGAAGTCTGATCCATTCCTCGACTCCGGACCGGGACTCGCGACCGGATGTGCCTTCGGGCGCATCCGGCGCACTTGGAATCGGAGCTGAGGAGGACACATGCCGACACCGTATCGCACAGCGCTTGCCGTACTGGGCTAGGCGCTCGCTGCGGCTTGCGGAAGCGATGACACAACCCCATTCGACCCCGGGATTTCAAGCTATCCCCCACCCGCGACGAACGCCGAGGTCATTCAGCTGGTGGACCTGGTGAACGATCACCGAAACGGAGAGTCACCGTTCGACCGGATGGACGCGGCTGGTATCGAGTGGAGCGGCATGGCCGGGGAGAACATCGCCTGGGGCACGGGTAGCGGCAGCCAGGCATTCGACATGTGGATCAACAGCGCCGGGCACCGCGCGATCATCGAGACCTGCGCCTACACGCACCACGGAGTGGGCCTGGTGGACGGTCGCTGGACGCACCTGTTCCTGCAGAATCCGACGAACTGAGGATGACCGGACCAGCGCGCGATCGCGCCGCCATGGGCGGCTGGATGGCGGGTGCGCTGGTCGTCGGGAACATGATCGGGTCGGGGATCTTCCTCCTTCCCGCATCTCTCGGAACATTTGGTGGAATCAGCATCGTCGGCTGGTTATTCACCTCCGCCGGGGCGACCCTGCTCGCTCTCGTGTTCGCGCGGCTCAGTCGGCGGGTCACGGGATCCGGAGGTCCGTACGTCTACGCGCGGGCCGGATTTGGCGACTTCGCCGGCTTCCTGGTCGCGTGGGGCTACTGGATCTCCATCTGGTGTGCGAACGCCGCGATTGCGGTGGCAATGACGAGTTATCTCGGCTACTTCGTCCCCGGGGTCGCGACGAATCGGGCTCTCGGGACAGGCATCGCGATCGGCGTGGTGTGGCTGCTCACGGCGGTCAACGTGTCGGGAGTGCGCAAGGCTGGCACCGTGCAGGTGGTGACCACGGTCCTCAAGGTCCTGCCGCTGCTCGCCCTCGGGACATTCGGCCTGATTCACCTGGACATCGGTCACTTCCGCCCGTTCAACGCCTCCGGAGGATCTCCATTTTCGGCGATCACGGCCACCGCCGCCCTCACCCTGTGGGCCTTCCTGGGGTTTGAGTCCGCAACCGTTCCGGCCGCTGAAGTCCGGGACCCGGAGCGAACGATTCCGCGGGCAACGGTGCTCGGGACGCTGTTCGCCGCAGGTGTGTACATCGTGAGCACGGTTGGCGTGATGGGCGTAATCGCGCCGGCGGACCTTGCACAGTCGAGTGCGCCGTTCGGCGATGCGGCGCGGATTCTGTGGGGAGAGGGCGCAGGCTGGCTGGTTGCCGCCGGGGCCGTGATCTCCTGCTTCGGAGCGCTGAACGGCTGGATCCTGTTGCAGGGTCGAATTCCGCAGGCGGCAGCGCGCGATGGCCTGTTTCCGGCCCTGTTCGGCAAGGTCTCCCGTCACGGCACGCCGGCGGCTGGCCTCATCGTGTCGAGCGTTCTGGTCACGCTGCTGCTGTCGATGAACGCCACCGATGCCCTGGTGGACCAGTTCACGTTCATCATTCTCCTCGCTACGCTGACTGCGCTGTTCCCCTACGCTCTCTGTTCGCTCAGCGAGCTGATGCTCTACTTCCGTGATCCCGCTTCGTTCGAGGGTGAGCGCATGGCCCGGTCCGCAGGGATCGCCATTCTCGCGTTCGCGTATTCACTATGGGCGATCGGTGGTGCGGGAGCCGAAGTCGTCTACTGGGGATTCCTCCTCCTGATGGCAGGCGTTCCCGTGTACGTGGCGATGGCGTGGAGGCGTTCCCGGACCGACAGTTGAGATCGAATCCGCAGGGGACGGGGATAACCGGGAGGACGGGGACGGATGCAGACCGCATTGTGGATTCTTCTCACGATCCTGCAGATCCAGGTGGCTCCGGACCCGGAAATCCTGGTTCTTGTCGACCTGGTCGATCGCAGACGGTCCGAAGTGGGCTGTGAGCTGCTGACCTGGCACGAAGGCATCGCCGCCGTCGCCATGGCGCACAGCATCGATATGCAGCAACGGGAGTTTTACGACCACGTCGACCCGGATGGCGAGACACTGCTGCACAGGCTGACCCGGGCGGGTATCGCGTTCAACGGCGCGGCTGGAGAGAACCTGGTGATCGGTACCGTCGATGGAACGATCGCCTACACCCTGTGGATGGACAGCCAGGAGCACCGGGCCAACATCGAAAACTGTGCTTTCACACACCATGGCGTCGGGCTGGCCGACGGACGCTGGACGCATGTGTTCGTCCAGCGCCCGCTACACTGAGCGATGGCTGCCGGGTCGGATTCCTCAGCTGGCTGACCTCACGCCTGCATTGCGTCCCGGGCCGCGGCGAGCCCACCGGCCACGTCGGCCTCGAAGCCCTGTCTTCCCAGTACCTCGGCGAGAGCCGGCAGCAGGCTGAAGACGTTTCCGGGTCGGCAGGAATGCCCCATGCAACCGATACGGAAGATCCGGCCGGCCAGCGGGCCGAATCCACCCGAGATCTCGATTCCGTGCTCCAACAGCAGCGTCCGAATCACGCTGCCCGCGTCCACATTGGCAGGCACGCTTACGGCATTGAGGCTTGGCAGCCACCACGAGTCATCGGGCAGCATGCCGAGACCCATAGCGACCACGCCGGCCCGGAGACCGCCCGCGACCCTCCGGTGCCTCGCCCACCGCTCGTCGAGTCCCTCTTCGGCCACGAGGCGGAGCGCCTCGCGCAACGCGTACACATTGGTGATCGGTGCCGTATGGTGGTACGAGCGGTCATCTCCCCAGTAGCTCTGAAGCAGAGACAGATCCAGGTACCAGCTCCGGACCGGCTCGGAACGGGCCAGGACCTTCGCCATCGCCCGGTCGTTCAGGGTGAGAGGGCTCGCGCCGGGCGGACAGGAAAGGCACTTCTGGCCGCCGGAATAGGCGGCATCGATCTCCCATTCATCGATCCGCAGCTCGACCCCCCCCAGCGAGGTCACGGTATCGGCGATCACGAGCGCGCCATGCTCGTGCGCGATGCGCGTGAGCACCGGAACATTCGGCTGCAGCGCACCGGTGCTTGTCTCGGCGTGTACGAAGGCGAAGATCGCTGGACGGTGCTCCGACAGGACCGACCCCACGGCGTCGGGATCGAGTGGTTCGCCCCACGGAGCGTCTACCCGGACGACGACACCACCGGCACGCTCCACCATGCTGGCCATGCGATCGCCGAAGTAGCCATTCGACGGAACGGCCACCACGTCCCCTGGTTCCACCAGATTGGCGAAGGCCGCTTCCATCGCCGCCGAGCCCGTTCCGCTGACGGGAATCGTCCACCGGTTCCGCGTGCGGAAGGTGTAGCGGAGCAGTTCCTGTACCTCGTTCATCAACTGCACGAACGCGGGGTCGAGATGCCCGATCAACGTGGTGCTCATCGCTTTCAGAACGCGCGGATGAACATCGCTCGGCCCCGGTCCCATGAGCAGCCGATCGGGCGGCTCCAGCGGGCCGAATCGCGGGGGCTCGAACATTTCCGGTGACATCGCTTCTTTCTGACTCCTTCCTGGCCAGGCCGGGATCTTCTAATAACCGCCAATCGCCTGGTTCACTCGCTCCTCCGAAACAGAGACTCGAATCAGTCCACGGAGATCACCGGCCTCGTAACCCGTCGCCTGGTCGTCCGGATAGGAGGCCTGGAGCACCTCGACCACCCGCGGATCCATGTCGACCGGGTCTCCGTGACAATTCAGGCACGGCGGCGCGATCGTCAGCGGCCTGTAATATCGGAGCTCTCCGGCCGCGGTTTCCTGCACCCAGTCGTCGGGGAGGGCTCCATTGTCCATCAGCGCCGACTCGAAGTGCCGAATCGCCTCGATTTCAGAGGCATCGGGCGCATTCTCTGGATTCCGGTGCTTCTCGGAAACGCGCTTGATCGAGATTCCGTCACCGAGACTGTCGGAAACGCTGTCCGTAAGAGCCAGGGCACCGGTGGTGCAGAACTCGATGGCCTGGACCGGACCGCCCTCCTCCATGGAGGTCACAAGGTTCGCTTGCAGGGTGGTCATCAGGACCTGCGCCGCGGCCGCTCCTTCAGCCCGCACGGCGCCCTCTCGTTCCGCATTGAGCCCGGAATCGTCCGAGCAGGAAACGCAACCCGCGGCCATCGCCAGAGTGGCCGTCCAGCGCAGGGTGGTGCGGATCATCGGTCCTCCCGATTGGATTTGATCATGGTGCCGTACTTCTACTTGTCATCTTCCTGTACTTCTTGCAGCCTGCCGGCCGCGGAATCGCTGCCGTGTCGGTCCCACGGTGTGGCATAGACGCCGCGACAAAAAAGTCAGGCGTCGGTCGTGATATATCTAACCCGCTTCTATGTAACGTGTTAACCGACATACAGCAACGAGCCGCCTGTCAGTTTCCTTACATCTGCAGTGCCTGCGTCCGATTCAGGCTGACCGACCGGGAACGGTCCGTGAATTGCTCCCATTCAGGTCGGACGGAGCCGACCACGACGGTCGGACGACAGGAACCCGATCAACCGAGAGAACATGCGGCCCGGAGACCGAACGAGCGAGCGCGGCTTCACGATCGTCGAGGTGCTGATCGTCATTACGATTCTCAGCCTCGTCTCGCTGCTTGCCAACACGTCGTTCCGGAACTTCCGGGAGCGGGCGATTCTCAATCGCGCCGCCCGGGTCGTAGCGACGGACATGGCGCTCACACGCAGCCTGGCGATTCGCGAACGACAGAACGTGTCGCTGGTGGCTGACGAGTCGGGCCTCACGTACGCAATTCGCAATGCCAACGGCGACACGCTGGCGGTGCGAAGTCTCGATTCGGGCAGCGACTTCGCCGTCGACTCATTGAACGTCCTCGCGGCAGGGGACTCCATCACCTTCAACTCGCGCGGCTTGCTGCTGACCGCAGTCGCCCGGGTCGACGTCGGACGCGCGTCCGGGGATCGACAGGTCCAGGTGAACGCTGTCGGCCGGGCACGCATCATCAAACCGTAAGGCGGAACGACATGCGGAAGGCAACGCGGCAGTTGTGGAATCGGACGCGAGCGAACCTCCAGCGCGAAGACGGATTCGGAATTGTCGAGACGTTGATCGCGTTCACCATTCTGGTCATCGGACTGCTCGCGGTCAGCGGTCTCACGCTGGCCTCCTCGACTCAGGCACGCATCGCCGACCGGTGGAGTGATATGGCCACGGCCGGGCAGCTCACCATCGAGACCGTGCAGTTTCGAGGCTACGACTCGGCGATAAACCGCACGGATACCGTGTCGGTAGGTGGGCAGGATTATCCGGTGACGCTGACGGTAACAAACGTCTCCAGCCGGGTGCGTGAAGTCGAGGCAGTGGTCGATGGCGCTGGCCCGGCGTCCGTGCGGACCTTCAGGGCCCGCGTATACAGGCCGCGGTCGCTGCCGATGCCGTACGATCCGACGGGACTTGGTGGGGGCGGGGGCGGGGGCGGATCGCCGTCGGACACGAGCACGGTTCCGCCGGACTCAACCAAGGTTACGCCTGACTCCACGATCACAGGACCGCCGGAAGGCTGCAGCGAGGCCGACTGGCTCGAGGAAAAGTGCTGAGAGGGGATATGATGAACACGCGTCCGGCACTCGACGAGTCAGGATTCACCCTGATCGAGGCGCTGATCGCCCTGGTGATCAGCGGCATCCTCGCATCTGCGCTCGTCTCGCTGCTCATCGGCCAGAGCCGATTCTACGAGCGGACCGACGACCAGATGTACGCCGAACAGAGCCTGCGGGCGTCGATGGACCTGGTGGCGACGGAGCTGCGCATGGGGTCGCCGTCCGATCTCGTGTCGGCCGAGGCCGACTCGGTAACGATCCGCTTCGACGTCATCCGGGGAATCGTATGTGACACTACCGGGGCGGACGCGGTAACCGCGTTCTCGTTCGAGCGAATCACCGACGCCAACATCTCGGGTGGAGCAGTCGGCACCGCCATGTCGGGGCCATACGAGGAACCGTTCACCTACGCCGATACGTGGCTGCCGACCGAGGCGGCGACGGGATCGACCCCCAAGGCGTCCTGTGTCGCCACGGGAGCACCCTCCGGCCTCACGGATCCATCATATGCCGAGCTCACCGGCTGGACTTCCGGCATCGGCGCACGTCCCGAGCC
>JBDGUY010000057.1:0-10382 GCA_039585935.1 Gemmatimonadota bacterium | reverse complement strand
GCCGGCGAGGAATCCCAGCCCGGGCCCGAATACTCCGAACGCCGCGCCGGCTGCCACGGGTCCGATCATTCTGGCGACGGCACTGGCCGACTGATTCACCCCCAGTACCTCTCCTTGCTCGCGGGCGTGAGCCCGTCTCGAGATGAGGCTCTGAATCGAAGGGGCCATCATCCCCCAACCGAGACCAACCGGTACCAGCATCACTACCGTGATCGGCGTGGTGCGAGCCAGTCCCATTACAGCCAGAGCGGCACCCAGCAACAGCCCTCCGACCGCGCCGACCAGCTTTTCTCCAAACCGCTCGACGAGCGGACCGATCGCTGCATCGGGCTCAGACCGAGCGGATCATCCAGAAACAGCGGAAACGTCGTGGTGAATCCGGCAAAGCCCATAGTTCCGAGAAAGAATCCAATGATCGGATCGCGCAGGCTGGCCCTGCTGAACACCCGTTTCGCGGCCCGAAGGCGGGCGGCGAATGCATCGAGCCCCCCGTGTCCCGTGGTTTTCGTACGACGCTCGGGTGGCAGTGATTCCGGGAGCAGAAACACGGCGGATCCGGCAGCCAGGAAGCTCAGGCCAGCGGCCGCGAAGCCCGGGACACCGTAGCCCCAGCGGCTGAGAAATCCTCCGATCGCCGGGCCGAATATGAAACCGAGCCCGAAGGCGGCTCCGATGAGGCCCATGCCACGTGCCCGTTGTTCCACAGTCGTGGTGTCGGCGATGTAGGCCTGCGCGACGGGTATGTTCGCTCCCATGATCCCTGCGATCACGCGCGAAGCCAACAGCACGCCGATCGTGTCCGCCAGCCCGAAGACGATGTACGAGACCGCCGATCCGAACAGGCCGAGAATCAGCAGGGGACGACGGCCGAGTCGGTCGGACAACGCTCCCCACACCGGGGAAAACAGGAACTGCATGGCGGAATAGCTGCTGATGATCAATCCGACCATGAGCGGCGTGGCACCCATGTCTGACGCGTAGAATGGCAGCAGCGGCAGAACGATACCAAACCCGACCAGATCGAGAAACACGGTCAGAAAGATGATTCCGAGCACGGCCTTGCTGTTCGGCGCCTTCACGGGGTTCCACCCGGGCGCTGATCATCCGCCTCGGCCGGCGGACCGAGTGTCTCGAACATCCCGGCTTCGGGCTCCGGAACTTCCAGGCCGCGTTCGCGCAGGTGCACCAGGTGGGCGGAGACCGACGCATCCGCCGCCGGCTGAAGTCCCGGGCCGAGCGGGCCGTATACCGCTTCACGGATTTCTGAAACCGTCCTCGACCCATTCTCGATCGCCAGCTCGATCTGCCGCTCGCGGTCGAGACGGTGACGGCGGTACTCGCCTAACCGTGCGGCCGCGTCCTCGACCGGGGGTCCATGGCCGGCAAGCAAGCGTGCCGGCCTGAGTGACTCCAGCTTCCGGATGCTGGCGAGGTACTCGCTCATCCTGCCGTCCGGGTGCAGTACTGCGCTCGAACCCTCTCCCAGCACCAGGTCGCCGGTGAACAGCCACCGATCGGGAATCAGCAGGAAGGAAATGTGGTCTGCGGCGTGCCCGGGAGTCTCTATCACCTGCAAGGACATGGTCCCGTCCGTCGACTCCTGTGCGCCCGATCCGCCAACGGGAACCGTATCACCCTCGCGCAACACCCTGCCGGCCAGGCCGGTGCGCGCGAGGGTAGCTGACGAGGCCATCACCGGAGCTCCGAATGCCCGGGCCGCTGCCGCGGTACCCCCAGCGTGATCGGCGTGCGCGTGGGTGAGCAGGATCGCGTCCACTACGCGGCCGCCGACAGCCGCTTGCACCCGAGCGAGGTGTTCGGGCAGCGCCGGCCCGGGATCGATCAGCACCACGGAGCCGGATCCGACGAGCCAGGTTCGGGTCCCGTCGAGGGTCAGGGGACCCGGATTCGGAGCGAGTACGCCCTCGACCGGCGTAGAACCGTGTCCGGCGTCGGCCGGCGGGTCAGTCGGCTTCATCCCAATCCGGATCGCCCGGCAGCACCGGACGGACGGAATCTCCTCGAATCAGGAGCCGCGGTGTGATCGGCTCGACGGAAGTCGCCTTGCAGGCATCGAACAGCGCCGACAGGCTGTCATATTCTGCCAGCGAGCCGAGCGTCGTGCGGGTCGGAAACAGCATCGGCAACCGGCCTTCCCGGAACCGGTCTACGGCTTCAGAGGGTGCCAGCCAGGTGAACCCGGCGAGTTCTTCCGTCAGCTCCGGCTCGAAGTCCGGCTGATCCTCCGGCAGGCGGGTGAGGAAAAACCGGGTGTCGTAGCGCCGCGAGAAGCGCCTTGGAGTGATCCAGCGGCCGAAGTAAGCACTGCGCACAGTATGGAAGGTGAGGTCCAGTTCGTGGGCCACCCCGAGGAAATTGTTCTCACCTGCAAGCAGGGCGCGCCGCGCCGCAGCCACAGCGTCCAGCGTCGGCCGGGAATCGGCCAGTAGCAATCCCGTCTCCTCGAGAAGCTCGCGAAGCGCCGCCGCAAGCGCAGCCGGCTCACCGCCGCCGGCATCGGCTCCGAGCCGCTCGATGAGCTCGGAATCATGATCCGCGGGGTCAATCATACCACCCGGAAACACATACGCCCCGGCGGCAAAGCGGGCCTCGGCTGGACGGCGGAGGAGCAGCACCTCGAACGGTGAATCCTCGGAGTCGCGCGCTAGAACCACCGTGGACGCGGGACGCGGGGGCACCGGTCTCTCGCCCGCCGCTATGTGTCCCCGGGCGAGCTCTTCACGCTCGATCCGCTCCGTCACGCTCATTTCTTCGTCGGTCATTCGCTTCCGCCGTGGGTTTTCAGCCGGGCGCTTCTGCTTCCATTACCCGGTCGGATCCGGATCAGGCCAACGGAAGGTCGCCGAGCGAGGCGAAAACGGCCAGTACGAACAACCAGGCCAGCCCGGTCAGCAGTACGGCGAGCAAGAACGGAATCAGGACAGTCAGCGTGGCACGGCCCGTGGTGGTGTGATGCACTTCTCGGATTCCGATCGTGAGCAGGATCGCTGAGCCGATCCAGCCGGCGATCTCCCCGGCCCAGGGGATGATGGTAAACAGGGCCGGTCCCGACGCGTAGCAGATGACCCTCGTCGTCGCGAGCAGCTGATGATTGCTGTCAGTCAGCAGTCGCACGAAGAGGTGAACGGAGATCGAGGCCAGCCCCAGCAGGATGAGGTTCGCGAAGGGACTGAGGAAGAATCCGAAAAGCTGAATGCCGCGCGGATCGAGGTCCATGACATCCGCTGCGGGGGGCGGCAGCTCCGGGGCTGAACCGGCCAGGCCCCACAAGAGCGAGAACAGTGCCGCACCCACGGCCATGATCAGGAAGTAGAGCACGGCCCGGGCCAGGGGAGCGTCCGGCTCCATGCTCCGAAAGAAGGAGACGGGTGCCGTGAGGCTTTCGATCCAGGTGCGACCCAGGTCCTCGGGAAAGCCGACAGCCGGGTCCTCCCACGGGATTCCGTTCATCCTTCCTCATCCTCCTCGTCGGCCGGACCGATCCGGAACCGGGCGTCTACCGCCGCGCACCTGTCGGCTTCGGGGAACGCCAGGAAGGGATTGATGTCCATCTCCCGAATTTCCGGGTGGTCTCCCACCAGCTGACTCGTGCGCTCCACCACTTCGGCCAGCAAATCGAGATCCACGCCGGGTTCTCCACGGACGCCCTCCAGGATTCGATATCCTCTGAGCGAGCGGATCATTTCACCCGCGTCTTCATTGCTCACCGGCTGGACACGGAACGCGACATCTTTCAGGACCTCGACGTACACCCCGCCGAGTCCGACCATCACGATCGGGCCGAAGCGGGGCTCCCAGGTCATGCCGACGATCGTCTCGCGACCGCCCTTCAGCATTCGTTGTACGAGCACTCCTTCCTGTCGGGCAGCTCCACCCGTCCGGACAAGGAGATCATCGAGGAACTCGTAGGCCTCGGCCACCTCTTTCGCCGAATCCAGGTCCATCCGAACGGCGCCCGCCTCGGTCTTGTGCAGGATCTCGGCGCTGACCGGCTTGAGCACCACGGGATAGCCCATCTTCTCGGAGGCGGTCACGGCATCCCCGGCGGAGTGAACCACGGCCCATGGCGCCACCGGGATGCCGTACGCATCCAGCACTTCGAGCCCTTCCATCAACGTCAGACGGTCGCGGCCTTCCTCGAGCGCCGACGCAATCACATCATCCACTCTCTTTGCATCCACATCGAATTGCCGGACGGTCTCGGGCGGCCGCTCATGCCACTGACTGTGCTTCCACATGGCGCCGAGCGCCCGTGCCGCCGACTCCGGGAACCGGTAGGCCGGAATCGGCGAATCCTGGAGCTCCGCCATTCCTTGCGGCAATCCACGCTTGCTCATCAGCACGGCCAGCACCGGCTTCTCCGACCCATCGGCTCCGTCCCGGATCGCCCGGGCCACCAGTGGCGCCTCCAGGGCCAGCGGCACATACGAGGCTATCAATGCGTCGATTCCTTCATCTGCAAGGACGATCCGGGTGGCCCGCTCGACCTGTTCCGGGGATGCGCTGGCAATCATGTCCACGGGATTGGAGACGCTGGCCTCCTCAGGCAGGATTTCGCGCAGCTTCGCCTGTGACGCCTCTGACAGAGGCGCCACTTCCAGTCCACAGGCCTCGCACGCATCTGCAATGATGATCCCGGGTCCGCCCGCGTTCGTCAGAATCGCTACTCGATTCCCGCGGGGCAGGGGTGCTTTGCTGAATGCCAGCGCAGCATCGAACAGCTCTTCGACCGAGTTGGCTCGTTGCACCCCGCACTGGGCCAGCAACGCGTCGGTGGCGATGTCCACCTGGGCCAGGGCACCGGTGTGGCTGGAGGCCGCCTTCGCACCCGCCTCCGAGCGACCGGCCTTCACCACCAGGATCGGTTTCTTCCGCGTTGTCTCACGGGCCAGGCTGACGAAGGACCTTGGGCTGCCGAATGACTCGAGGTACATCAGGATCACTCCGACCTCGTCGTCGTCGCGCCAGTATTCGGTCAGAGCGTTGCCGGAGACATCGGTCTTGTTTCCGACCGACACGAATTGACTGATTCCGATTCCGTACTCGCTGGCGTAATCGAGAATCGTCATCCCCATGGCGCCGGACTGGCTCATGAACGCGATCGGACCGATCGGTGGCATGTACGGGGCGAACGTCCCGTTCATCGAGACGGCCGTCGAGGTATTCAGGACCCCCATGCAGTTCGGGCCGACCATTCGCATCCCGTACCGCTGGATCGTTTCCGACAGCTCCTGTTCCAGCGCGATCCCCGCGCCACCCACTTCGCGGAATCCTGCGGTGATCACGACGAGGCCCTTCACGCCCTTCTCTCCACACTCCCGCACCGCGTCGAGAGCTCTCTCTTTGGGCACGACGATGAATGCCAGGTCGGGGGCCGTCGGCAGATCCATCACCGAGGCAAACGCCGGTACCGCCGCGACCGAGTCGGCGGACGGGTTGATCGGAAACACCGGACCGGTGAATCCGCCTTCAATCAGGTGGCGTAGAATCGCGTTGCCGATACTGCTCTTGCGTCGGCTGGCACCTACCACGGCGATCGAGCGGGGACGAAGGATTGGATCGAGGGATCGACGCGCTGACAATCCTGCGTCGTCCGATGTATGTTCCGGCATGATCAGGACCTTTCTGACGCGTGCAGTAGAGTTTCCGGCGGGCCACCCTGACGTGCGGTCCGACTTGACCGAGTCGAAGAATGAGACCCGGTTTGGAAGATGCTACCGGTCCCCCGGCCACGGCCAGAACACAGTGGTCGAGGTCACGGCATGCGGGAAGTCGAAACCGGTGACCGGGATGATTGCGAGATGACCCTTCAGCAGGACCTGGCAGTACAGCGTACCTGGCTCGCCAACGAGCGCACGCTTCTCGCCTACGTCCGGACGTTCATGGGATTCGTCGGCCTGGGCGTGGCCCTGATCGCCTTATTCGCCACGCAGGCGGGCGTGATCCTCGGCGCCGTGTCCATCGCCACGGGAAGCGTGGTGATGATTATCGGGCTCACCTCGTACACCCGAACCAGATCGGCCCTCGTGAAGGAACACCGGGCGTTGCGCGAAAGGCTGGGCGGTTCGTGAGCAACGAGATCGTCCCGCGCAGGTACTCCGAGAAGGAAGCCGGCTTGATCCTGCGAAAGGCGGCGGAAATGCAGCGCGCTGAACCGTCTGCCGCAAATCCGTCAGGCTTCTCTCTCACCGAGCTCGAGGAGGTCGCCCGCGAAGCCGGGATCGATCCGTCCGTTGTCCGAAGCGCGGCAGCCGAGCTGGATGTGTCTCCAGCTGAGAGCTTCAGCAACGCGCTGGTCGGCGGGCCGCTCACGGTTCGACTCGATACGGAGGTGCCGGGGGAGTACCCGGCCGAGCGCTTCGACGCGCTCGTGCCCGCGATCCAGAGTGCTTCCACCTGGCAGGGTCACGCCGGCGTAGTAGGCAAAACACTCACCTGGAGCGCCCGGTCGGAATCGAATACCTCCTCGCTGCAGGTGCTCGTCGTCGCGAGCAGCGGAAACACGCTGATCCGAGTGGAAGAGCGACTCGGCGGAATGGCGACCGCACTGTTCGGCGGCATTATTGGAGGTGTAGGTGCCGGCGCCGGCCTCGGATTCGGAGTCGGCGTGGGAGCTGCGATCGGCTCGACTCTGATGGCGGTGGGCTTTCCGGTGTTCATGCTCGGCGGATCCTACTATCTGTCGCGCGCCATCTATGCGGCGTACGTGAAGAAGGAACGGGGCAAGCTCAGGTCGCTGCTGGATCAGCTGTCGGCGCATGCGTCTTCGGTGATCGCCGAGACTTACGCGGATGCCCTGATTGAGACCGGGAAGGACTCGCGGGCTCTCCCGGGCTTCGAGGGGTGACGCAGACTCCCGAAGCCGTACTGAGAGAAGTATTCGGTTACGAGACCTTCCGGCCGGGCCAGCTCGAGGTAATCGAAGCCGTACTCGCGGGTCGCGACTGCATCGCCGTGATGCCCACGGGCGCGGGGAAATCGCTCACCTTCCAGATCCCGGCCCGGCTGATGTCCGGAACGGTGCTCGTCCTGTCTCCACTGATCAGCCTGATGAAGGACCAGGTTGACGCGCTGCAGGCCGTAGGGTTCCGGGCGACGGCGATCAACTCCTCACTCCCGCGGGAAGAGTGGATTCGGCGCGTAGAAGTTCTGGTGCGCGGCGACTACGAGCTCGCGTATCTCGCACCGGAGGCACTGCACGGGAGTCTGCGCGATCGACTTCGCGATGCACCGCTGTCGCTCGTAGTAGTGGACGAGGCGCACTGCATTTCGCAGTGGGGACACGACTTCAGGCCCTCCTACCGGCGGCTGCGAGGCCTGCGGGACGAGCTGGGCGACCTCCCGGTGCTGGCCCTGACCGCCACGGCCACGCGTCTGGTGGCGCGGGACATCCTGCGGCAGCTGGGAATGCGGAAGCCGGCCGGCTACAAGGGCTCGTTCTTCCGCCCGAACCTCGTCGTACGCTGCCGGAAGAAGGGCGAAGGGAATACACGGCGTGAAATCCTCACCCTGATCCAGCGCCACGAGGGTGACAGCGGAATCGTCTATTGCCTGTCCCGCCGGTCTGTCGAATCGACGACTGAGTTCCTCCGGCAACGCGGGGTCCGTGCTGTTGCGTACCATGCAGGACTGTCGGACAGCGAGCGAAACAGCGCGCAGGATGCCTTCGCGCGCGATGATGCCGATGTCGTGGTCGCGACGATCGCGTTCGGAATGGGGATCGACAAGTCAAACATCCGATTCGTCATCCACCGGGACATGCCGACCGACATCGAGTCGTGGTACCAGGAGATGGGCCGGGCCGGACGGGACGGACTGCCAAGCGAGTGCACCCTGTTCTATTCGTGGGCCGACGTGAAGGCGCGGGAGCGCTTCCTGTCGGAGATCGAAGATCCAGAGCTTCGCCGGGAAAAGGGAGAGGCGACGGTCCGGCTGTTCCGGGTAGCGGACGCCGCTGTCTGCCGTCACCGGGCGATCGTGTCACACTTCGGTGAGGAGATCGAGCCGTGCGTTTCTTCGTGCGACGTCTGCACGGGGGTGAGCGTTACGGACCAGGTGGAGGAGTTCGAGCCCGCCACGCGGTCGGTGGGCCTGAAAGGCACCAGGTCGCGGCAGGGGAAACGGACGCCGGGGCCCGGCACAGGAGCCGTGCGAGACCGCTCTCCCTCGCATCCACTGTTCCAGAAACTGCGCACACTACGCAAGCGCCTTGCGGACGAGCAGGGAGTGCCCGCCTACATCGTTTTCAGCGATCAGGTCTTGTGGGACATGATCGAAATCCGGCCGACTACCCCGGGGCAACTCCTGGACGTACCGGGAGTCGGTCCGGCCAAGCTCGAACGCTACGGTGATGCATTCCTGATGGCACTGGCGGAAGACTCCCTCCCATGAATGATTGGCAATCGACGAGACCTCTAAGAACCACTCTCATTGCAGTCCGGGACCCGACATGCTAGACTCTCGGCGGCCCGGGTCAAGAGGCTCCCGGTCGCCGGAGACTGGTATTGAGTAGATGTTTGGGGAGGGGACGGTGTGACCGTCCGCTCCATCCGTGCATCTTCCAGTCGATCCAACTGAATCAGAGGACACTTCTTGCGGCGCTGTTTCGTGCGTCGAACATGACGATTTGTGTCCCGATAAAATGGGGGAACCGTATGAAGAAGTCGCTGCACCTGTTGCTCGCCGCATTGCTGGTTACCGTAGGGGCGTGTAACGACGACCCGCTGTTCGAGATTCCGCCGGACGCTCCGACGAACGTCACCGGCGCCGTGCAGGGCACGAGCGCGAACATCACGTGGACGCCGGGAGCCGGAGCCACTTCGCAGGAAGTCCGGATGTCTCCGCTCGTTCCGGTCCCTCTCAGTCAAGGGACTGCGATGCTGGTCGAAGACGATCGTGTCCAGACCTTCGACGACAATACGACGAGTTCGGCATTGTTCGAAGATCTGACCGAGGGTACTTCCTATTCCACCACGGTGACGGCGATCAATGGCTCCTCCAGGACGTCCAGCGAGCCGATCGTGGTCGTCATCGCGGGTTCCTTACTGGCCCCGGTGCTGAATAGCTGCGAGGCGGCCGAGGGTGGTGCCGATCCGAGCTCCGTGTTCATGGAGTGGACCGCCGTCGACGGTGCCGAGAACTATGCCGTGACTCTCACTCCGGCGGGCGGTGGCGATCCGCTGGCCGACGTGGCACCGGCATCCACGACGAGCTGGATCTGGGATTCCACCATCTACGAGATCACCGAAGGCGAGACCTACACGTGCCAGGTAGCCTCTGTGATCGGTGGCGAAACGTATCCGAGCAACACGCTCGAGTACACGGTCGCCGGCAACGCGGCGCCAGTTGCCACCATCGTTTCTCCGATGGACTTGGGCGAGTACTTCGACACCGAGGTCCTCACGTTCACCGGCTCTGCGACGGATGCCGAGGACGGGGATCTGACGGGCGAGAGCCTGGTGTGGACCTCGGACGTGGACGGCCAGCTCGGTACGGGAGAGGAGTTCACGATCGATCCGGGGATTGCCTCCCTCGGCGCGCACGTGATCACGCTGACGGCCACGGATGGCGACGGCGCGACTGGAGAGGCCTCGGTGAACATCACGATCGTGGATGCGACCTCGACGATCTCGTTCGCCAGCACCATCCAGCCGTTCTACGTGGACAACGGCTGCACGAGCTGCCACGAGGCCGGCGGTATCGCCGAGTCGATCCCGCTCGATACGTACGACGCGATCGTGTACGGTGAGAACACGGCCGACCCGGCACAGCCAATGATCGTGATCGGCGATCCGACGGGTGGAGTGCTGATTCCGCAGCTCGGAACCACGCACGGTGGTGGGCCGTTCGACACCTTCGTGAGCGACTCGTTCTCGCCTTGGGTCGAGGACGGAGCTCCAAACAACTGATCGGTCTGGCCCGGGGTTCGGGCGATTCCATAGTTGAATGCGAAGAGGGGACCGGCTCTGGCCGGTCCCCTCTTCGTGCTTTCCGAGTTCTCCGTAGCACGAATGGCGTGAAGGCGCTGGCGATCAGCAGGTCGTACACACTTCCGGCGGCTGGATACAATCGTCATCTCCCCAATCGGCCGGTAGAGGACCGATGCGGATCAGGGGACTCGGCAGGATATCTTCCCGGTCGTGTGTCATTCCGGACGCTGCTCCGGCGGGCCCGGCCTCGAACTCCATGCGGACGTCGGTCCACGAGTCCGAGTATTCAAACACCACATCCGACACCGATCGCATCCGCCAGGGTGATGCGTCGCCCCACGTGGCTCCGGTGACCAGACGGCCATCACAACCGATGGCCGCCCAGAAGCTCTTCCTCTCGTCGGGCTCGGCGGGATCAGAGTACAGTCCGGC
>JBDGUY010000056.1:0-10122 GCA_039585935.1 Gemmatimonadota bacterium | reverse complement strand
GACCCGGAAACAGCTCTTCCCGAAACAGACCACCGGCGCTCCCTGGGCCAGCGCCTCGGCGTAGATCCGCTTCGGGTTCTCCCCGTCGGGAGCATCCACCATGATCGGGTGGACCGTGTCCGGGCCTTGAATCAGCACCTGCAGCTCCATTTCAGCTCCTTCCCGGCCCGATCTCCGGCCGACTGTGATGTCCGCGCGCGTGCGGAAGAGCAGATGGATCGCGCACCCTGAAAATAGAGCCGACCGGGATGCGCAATCCAGTCCGCCCCCCGTGCAGGCGTTCCGGTTCCGGTTGGAACCCCTGGATCGTATATAAGTATCGGGTCGGCCGACGGACGAAAACGCAGGTGAGCAGCGAACGATCACGGGAGATGATGCTTGTGAAACTCAGGATTCAGGCGCTCACGCTGGCCATCGGAGCGATCGCCGCCTGTGCGTCGGCCGGGGGATTCCGGGGGGACAATATCCGGAATCTCGACCGGCTGCGCCCGGGAATGACCCGGGACCAGGTGTTCGACATCATGGGGACGAATACCGCGTCGGTTTCTGGCACGGAGGCTTCAGGTCCAGTAGGGATCGGCGAGGACACCCTCGGCGTATCCCAGGTCCAGATTCCGGTTGGAGGACCGAAACCCGTGCTGCAGAACCCGCACCGGAATGAACTGTATCGTGCCGGAGGGGCCAACTGGGAGATCCTGTATTACTACACTTCGGTCGTGTCCGACGATGGCATGGTGACGGACGACGAATTGACACCGGTAGTGCTGCGGAACGACACACTGGTGGGCTGGGGCTGGGACTACCTGGCCGAGCAGGCGTCACTGTTCGACATTCCGGTGCAGATACCCACACTCGATGACACTACGTCGACTCAGGATTCCAGCAGCGCCTCGATTTCGTCCATGATCCCCTCCATGCGCCTGAGCAGCGCACGATAGGGTTCCGGAGTGGCAAGGTCGACTCCGGCCTGCTTCATCAGGTTGTACGCGTAGTCGGAACCGCCTGCGCGTAGAAGATCCAGGAAATCATCGACGGCCCCTTCTTCGCCGGCGAGGACCCTTTCGGACAGCAGGGCCGACGCGGCGACCGACGTGGCGTACTGGTAGACGTAGAACTCGTAGTAGAAATGCGGAATGTAGGCCCATTCGACCGTGTACGGGTCATCGATCACCACGACGCTATGGGCGTGGCCGTGGTACCATTTCAATAACTCACCGTACATCTCCGTCAGCCGATCTCCCGATAGCGCCTCTCCACGCTCGACCGTTTCATGAATCGCGAGTTCGAATTCCGCAAACATCGTCTGGCGGAAGAACGTGCCACGCAGATTCTCCAGCGCGTACCCGAGAAAGAAGATTCGCTCTTCCCTGGAATCCGAACGCGAGAGCATCCCGTCCAGGAGCAGTGCCTCCTGGAACGTTGAGGCCACTTCGGCGGTGAAGATCGAGTAACCGGCATTCACGAATTCCTGGGATTCATTGGCGAGTTGCGAGTGCAGGGCGTGTCCCCACTCGTGAGCCAGCGTGGACACGGACTCGTAATTCCCGTTGTAGTTCATCAGCACGAACGGATGTACATCATAGACGTGCCCGTTCATGTAGGCTCCCGGCCTCTTCCCCTCGCGAGGATACACGTCCATCCAGTCGTCCTCGAATCCCTGCTCGAACACCCTGACCGCTGCCGGACCCAGGACACGAGCCGAATCGAGAACGATCGATTTCGCCTCGTCGATTCCGAAGCTGCGATCGGTCGCCACGAGCGGCGGATAGATGTCGTGGTACCTGAGTTGCTCGATCCCCAGCATCCGGGCCCGCAGCCTGAAGTACCGATGGAGCACCGGCAGCCCCGTGTTTGCCTCGGAGATCAGAGTCCGATACACACCCTCGGGAATTCGATCGCCGTCGAGCGCCGCCGCCAGTGAGTTCGGATACCGCCTGACGCGGGCGTGAAACAGGTCCCGCTTCACCTGCGCATACAGAGTCGCGCCGAATGTGCGGGTATATCCGCCCCAGGTGTCCCAGAACACGCGAAACACCTCTTCTCTGTCCGCTCGCTCGGGTACCGCCCTGAGTCTCGTGTACGCGGACTGGTCGAGTCGCTCCTCGCTCCCGTCGGATAGCGTGACCGTTGGCCACGGGAGGTCCGCATTCGCCAGCATCCCGTACACGGAGTACGGCGCGTCGGTGATCAGGCCGGCAGTGGCGACGATCTCTTCCTCGCCTGGCGTGAGAGTATGCGCCGCCCGGCGCAGGACGTCGTCCAGAACGTGTGCGTAGGGGCCGAGACCCTCGTTCTCGTCAATCCAGTCGCGAATCGTCGTTTCACCGATCTCCAGGACTTCGGGATCGATGAAGCTTGCCGCCTCGGACAGGGCCGTGCCGACGAGTCGGGCTCGCTGCTCCATTTCGGCGGTCGCTCCGACCGTGGTGTCCTCGTGGTAGCGCATCGAGGCATACGAAGAGACCCGGTAGAACCGCTTCAGTGCATTCTGATAGGTGCTGAGGCACGCTTCCAGCACCCCAGGCCCTGACTTCAGCTTCCCCCGATACGCGGATACGTCCCCGGGGGCGGAGCCAAGCAGGGTGAGATCATCTTCCCAGTCCCGCTCACTCGCATAAATGTCAGTCAGATTCCAGCGACCGTCAGGCATCGGATCTCTCCCTGCCCAGCGCGACTACCGTTTCGAAGTCCGAGGCAGCTACAGGCTGCACGGACAATCGGCTCTTGCCCGTCACGATCATCCCGGCGAGCCCCGGATCTGCCTTGAGCTCTGCCAGGGGGACGAACCGTGCGAAGCGTTCCACGAAGCTCAGATCCACCATCCACCAGCGAGGCTCATCCTGGCTCGACTTCGGGTCGAAATAGCGACTGCCCTGATCCCACGAGAAGTGATCCGGATAGGCCTCGCGCTCGACTCGAGCTATGCCTGCGACCCCGGGCGGATCCGCATTCGAATGGTAGAAGAGGACGAGGTCGCCCACACGCATGTCGCGCATCAGATTGCGCGCCTGATAGTTGCGCACCCCCTCCCAGCAAGTGCTCTCATCCCGTTCCAGGTCGTCCAGGGAATAGGATCCCGGCTCCGACTTCATCAACCAGTACCGTGGCATGCGCATGTCTCCAGGCGGCATGAGGTGCAACGTCCACCGCCGGTCGGGCGGCCCAAGATCTGCCTGCTGAGGATACGGAGCCCGGCCGCGCTCGCAACCCGTCGAACTCGAGTCCGGCCGGGTTCAGACCACGCTTTCCCGAGTTTCCGGCAGGTTCGACAGGAGGTCGAGACAATCCGGACAGTATCTTTCCGCCTTGAGATCGACCTCTTCGACGTAGGTGGAAGAGGACATTACGCAGGAATAGTCAGGACAATGGACGAGTCCGAACCCGTGACCCAGCTCGTGCACGACCTCCTTCACTGCTCGATCCAGCAGGAGATTTTCATCCGCCGGAAGTCCATAGTAGTCTGCATGTAGGCGCATAACCGACACCACAGCACCCGGTCCCCCCAGTTGCGCCTGGCCGAATACAAATGTGAGTACCGGTATGAACAGGTCCACCTCGGTGATCCCGACGATGTGCCCTGCGTCCGGAGGCCTGTGTCGCAGCAACTCCGCCAGCAGCAGGGTCGCGTGGTACTGCCCGCGTTCCGGGGCGTGAAACGGTTGGAGTTCGATCCGGAGAGAGTCCACGCGGACGAAGCGGTCAGTGGCCGCTCCAACCCTCCTCCGCAAATCCTCCGACCAGGGCGGCCGGAAGTCGGTCAGAAACGCCAGGAGAATCTCGTCCGTCACCCGGACGGAATCCCGTATTTCTTGATCTTGTTGTACAACGTACCCCGGTCGATCCCGAGCACGCGGGCGGCCTGGGACACGTTGCCGGACTCCTCCCGAAGTATGCGGGCGATGTGAGCTCTCTCGAGCGCTTCGAGTGACCTGTCCCGAGGTCTGACGGCGTCCTGTTCGACCCGAAGCGGCAGATCTTCCGGCCGAATCCGATTCCCCTGTCCCACGACCATCGCTCGCTCGATCGCGTTCTCGAGCTCCCTCACGTTTCCGGGCCAGTCATAGCTCTGAAGCAATTCAACCGCCGCCTCGGTCATCCGCTTCGGGGGCTTTCCCATGGAACGGGAGTACTTCTCCACGAAGTGTTCGGTAAGGAGCTGGATGTCCTCGAGACGATCCCGCAGCGGGGGTAGATCGATCGAAAACACGTTGATCCGGTAGTACAGATCCTCCCGGAACGCGTCTTCTTTCACGAGCGCTTCGAGATTCCGGTTGGTCGCGCACACGAGCCGGAAATCGGACTCGATCTCCTGCGTGCCGCCGAGGCGAGAGAATCGATGAGACTCCAGTACGCGGAGCAGGTCGACCTGCATCTTCGGCGGGATCTCACCGATTTCGTCGAGGAACAGGGTTCCGCCGTTGGCCAGCTCGATCTTGCCCTTCCTGCGATAGTGAGCGCCCGTGAACGCACCCTTCTCGTGACCGAACAGCTCGCTCTCCAGGAGCGTCTCCGGAATCGCCCCGCAGTTCACGGCTACGATCGGAAAGAACCGGCGCGGACTGGCAGCGTGAATCGCCCGCGCAACCAGTTCCTTTCCCGTGCCGCTCTCGCCCCTGATGACCACGCTCGCCTCCGTCTCGGCCACGGTGCCGACCAGGTCCATCACATGGCCCATGGCCGGGCTGCCGCCGATGATCGGCGTTGACGCGGAAAGCTCTGAGACCTTCTCCCGAAGTCGAACGTTTTCCTCGGTCAGCCGCTTCTGCTCCAGTGCCCGTCGCACCGTGTGGCTGAGTTCGTCCGGATCGACAGGCTTCGTGACATAGTCGAACGCTCCGAGCTTCAGAGCCTCGACGGCGGTATCTACCGCCGCAAACGCTGTCAGGATGACGACCGTGACGGCCGGATCCACTTCCTGCAGCCGGCGCTGCAGGGAGATTCCGTCCATCCGCGGCATCTTGAGGTCCACGATCATCAGGTCGAACGGTCCTGATTCGAGCTTCTTCAGAGCATCGAGCCCGTCCTCGGCCGTCTCGACCTCGAACCCATCCTCCAGAAACCACTCGCGGAGCGAGGATCGTACCGACTGCTCGTCGTCGACGATCATGATTCGGGGCTTCTTCATCCGACCTCCCCACTACCCTGCCCGACACCCGTCAGCAGCGAAGCTGACCCGTGGTCGAGCATGTAGCGATCTCCCGGCTTGCGTGGCAGCCGAAGTGTGAACGTGGTACCCGTGTCCGGGGCGGACTCGACCAGGATTGTGCCGCCGTGCCGACGGACGATCCCGAACACGACCGCCAGTCCGAGCCCGACACCCTTCGTCTCGTTCTTCGTGCTGAAGAAAGGGTCGAAGATCCGGTCTCGGACCTCCAGCGGGATTCCCGGTCCCGTGTCCGCGATACGGAGCAGGACAAACGCATCGTCATTCGGATCGAGCTCGGTCGAGACGGTCAGCACCCCTCCCTCGGGCATCGCCTCGATCGCGTTGATCATCAGGGCCAGCATGCTCTGCACGATCTGCTCCCCATCGCACACGATCTCGTCGTCCGCCAGAGCGAAAGAAGTCTCGAGCTCCACCGTCCCGAGTTCCATGTGGTGTCTCATGAGGCTGGTGGCATGTTCCACGAATTCATGCAGGTGCCCCGGAGCGAGTTCATGTGATCCCTCCCTGGCGTAAGTGAGGAGGCCGCGAACGATGTTTCCGCAACGCACCGACTCGCTCCGGATCAGCTCCAGATTGCGAAGCATGGCATCCCTGGCCTCGCCCGCGGGAAGCTCCTTCGTGACGCGGCGCTCGACCAGCCGGGAACAGGTCAGGATTCCGGACAGGGGGTTATTCAGCTCGTGCGCTACGGTAGCGGCCATTTTTCCAAGAGATGATGTCTTTTCGACCTGTACCATCTGCCTGTGGATAGCCGCCAGTTCCTGCGTCTTGTTCCGGACCCGCTCGGCCAGAGTGTCGGACCACTCTCGAAGCTCCTCGTTCGCCTGCTCGAGACTCGACGCCATCCGGTTGAACGAGGCCGCGAGCCGGCCGAGTTCGTCCTGGCGCGTCACCTCGAGCCTCACATCCAGATTCCCGGCGGCGAGAGCCTCGGTGCCCCCGATCAACTCGTGCGTCGGCCTGTGAACCGAGCGTTGCACGATCATCGCCAGTGCGATCCCGAGAAGTAGAACGATCAGGCCGCCGACACCTACGCTCAGCCGCTCAGCTCTGACCATCGCCGCGTCCGTCGCGGCAAGTGACATCTGCACATCGAGCACACCGAGGACCGACTCTGCCCGGTCATGTACGTGGCATCCCTCGGAACATCCTTCGCGACTGCGGATCGGAGTAATGAGCCGGAGAACCCGATAGCCTTCCGTGTGCACATGAACCCTCGACATATCCTCTGCGTCAGGGGACTTGAGGGGCAGCTCCGTTGCATGACAGGCGAAGCAGGCCTGGGCGTGCATGTCCACCGTTGCGCCGATGTCCGCGGAATCCGAGGAGAACGCGACCTCGCCGCGCTTGTTGTAGATCCGCACGAGCTCGACTTCGGGGTCCTGCCCGAGGCGCTGGACGGCGTCCCGGATGTGCATTCGGTTGTTCTCGAGCATCTCGGCTAGGAGACTTCCCTCGAGGAAGGCGCTCGCCCGCTCTGCGCCGTTCAACACTTCCTCCTCCACGACCCGGGTGCGGATCCAGTTCGTAACCAGGTGGTTGCCGAAAAAGATCAGCAGCACGGCTCCGAGGAGCACGAAGAACAATCGAGTGCTCAGAGATCCGCGAAGGATAGCGATCCGGGACTGCGCGGTCATTGGAGACCTCTGTCGGCCATCGGGGACCCGCCTGAAATCCGTGCGGATGAGGGGGAGGCGGAGTTCCCTGTCCGGCCCGATTCTGCAGCAGAATCCATGCCGACAACCGGCCTCCCTGGCCGGGAAGTCGTACGACCTAGTCGCGAAACAGCGCCTCGATCAGCTCGCCGAATCGCTCGGCACCCAGAATCGATTCGAGGTTCGTTTCCGGATACCCGCCGTCCGCCATCACCGCCCCGACTCCCGCACCCGCGGTGTCGAGTGCCTCCCTCAGATATCCCTTGAGAATCCGGAGCTTTCGCAGGTGCCAAACGAGGGTGTCCTCACCACGGAACAGCCGGGACACTTCAGAAGGATCCATACTCGAATCGACGCGAAACAGCCACGAATCGGGGCCATCCACCTTGCCGGATCGCCGGACGTTGCGCACCACCTCGTCGTTCACCTCCGTGACACTGCCACTGACGGGTACTCGAATCGGGATTGCCCGGTCCGATCGGACGAGCCAGCCACAGGTCTCGCCCCGCTCGAACGACAACCCGGAGCGCGGTGGAACGACTTCGCGAACCGGCTGCAGGACTCTCCATACGCAGCCCACCAGGCCCACCTCCAGATCGCCGGACTCGCCGGACGAGAGCCAGATCCCGTCTCGCCCGTACCAGCGATCGAGATCGAGCCGGCACCCGTTCATGACATCCGAGACGATTCGTCCCACATCGGCCTCGATCTCGCGTTCTCTTTGGGACAGAATCGGTGCCCTCACACGGGATCCTCCGCCTGGAGCGCACCTTCCACTCAGGGCGTGAAACAGTTCGCAGCTGTCGCAATCGTACCCGCGGTCGCAGGGGTGCATGCCCAGCACGCCGGCAAGCGACCAGACGCACGGCAGCTCTTCCGACCTCTTCCAGTTCCCGCTGCCGTTCATCGCATCCTCCCCTCGTACCAGCTGGGGTAAACTGACAACACGTCGAGCCCCGCGTACCGATCAGAACTCCTCTTGGGTATTCCCCGGGTCGACCTCCGGATCCAGGAGGAAGAAGCGTTGCACGACTTCCTCCCAGCTGTCGGGGGCGAGCGCCCGGGCGAGTCCTTCGCTCGGCTCACCTCCGTCAGCCAGAACGGCTCCGAGTGCGGCGTCCGGGGCCTCCGCGGCAATTCCCTGCAGCGCCCGTTCGGCCAGCTCGGACCACGACCTGGCAAGTCGGCCTGCCAGCAGGTTGCGACGAACAGGCTCTCGGGATGGGATCTTGACCCGCATCAGCCACCCGTTCCCGTAGGGATCCCGGCTCGCCAGTGCCGGATCCTCGAGCACGGCCGTGTTCACCGCCTGTACCTCCCCATCCACCGGCGCGAGCATCTCCAGTTCACGTCCTCCCGCGCCGATCGTCCAACCCGGAGCACCTGCCGTCAGCCGGGTTCCCGGCTCCGGAAGCCGAAATCCGTCTGCCGGGCCGATCAGGCGACGCGCGAAGTCATCCCAACCGACGACCGCGACATCAGTGTCGCTCGACAGCCGGGCCCAGGCATGCCCCGGGTGGAACAGAAAGTCCGTCTCCGGAAGCCCGACGCCGCGCAGGATGCTCCTCCAGTCGAGCCGACGTCCGTCACCGGCGCCTTCAGCCTCCGCCGGGGAGCGGATCAGGTGCCAGGCTACGGTCAGCACCGCGAGGAACCCGATCACGACGATGTATTCCATGCCCTTCGTCGCGAAGAGATCTGTGTGAGCCACGCTGTTCATGGGATCTCTCCTCTCTCGCTCAAGCGGCGGTCGCGGTACGCGAACCGATTGATTCCCGCTTCCGCGACGGAATGTGGAAGTCGAGCACGGGCATCCGGTTGACAACCCAGCGGAATACCCAGATCTCGGCCGAGATCACTCCCATGGTCACGACGATCTCCTGCCATGACGGGACATACCGGACAGGGGCAGTCCACTGGAATCCGATCACGGTCACGTTGAGTCGATTGGTGATGATTCCGACGAGCGAGAACACCGCTGCGGCACGGATCAAGGAAGGATTCCGCCGCTGCGCGCCGAGCAGGTACCCGATGGCAGGCAGTAGCGTCAGACCTATGATCTCGACCAGGTACCAGTTTCCCCAGCCGGTGCCGAGCCATGCACCCCGACCCTGGTGCACGAACGTGATGACCTGCAGGCCCAGATAGGCGAACATCGTTCCCGCGCAGATCCGGGCCAGCCCGATCACGATCTCGTCATGTCCTTCGCGCAGGGGTAGTCCCAGTCGGTCCCGGAATACCTTGTGGGAGATGGTCCCTTCGAAAATCACCATCGACAGTCCGGCGAAGATGCTGGACACCAGGAACAGGACGGGAATGAACTCCGAGTACCACAGCGGGTGAATCTTCCCCTTGGCCATCAGATAGAGAGCACCGAGTCCGGACTGGTGGAGCATGGACAGGGAGATCCCGAGCACGACCGCCCCGAGCGTGAGAGCGTGAAGCCGCCGGCGCAGTTTCGGCCAGCCGGCCCACTCCGCGATCACCGGCGAGAATTCCAGGAACTCAGCCGTCATGTACAGCAGAAAGTGCCAGGCGACGAGAAACAGGACGGAACTGACGCCGAACGAATTCCCGATGATCGGATTGATGACGTTCCATGGTCGTCCGAGGTCGAGCAGCAAGGCTCCGGCGTAGAACACGTAGGCGAGGAATCCGTTCAGCACGGTCACCCGGACGATCGGCTCATACTTGTCCAGTCGGAGAATGTAGACCATGAAGGTGATCACATAGGCTCCGCCTGCCAGTGCCACTCCGGTCACGACGTCGAAACCGATCCACAGGCCCCACGGCACGTCCTGCGACAGGTTGGTGATCGTTCCGAGTCCCCCGATGAATCGGATCGCCAGGAGCACTGACGTCGCGAGGATGAGCGCCGCCGTGATCACGTTGAACGGGGTCAGCACCCTTCCCTTCGGTTTCAGTTCACCGAGCAGGAATCGCCCGAAGCGACGTGCCTCGGATCCGAAATCGGAGTGCAGCGAGGTGATGGCTTCCATCTCACGCCTCCTCTTCTTGCCCTGAGTCACGCCGCTTCGTCGCTTCGCTGACGCCAAGGAGCAGGGGCGGAACCAGGGTGAGGACGAAGGGAACCGCGTAGAGAAATTCCCTGGTCAGGACGGGATAGGCTTCGGTGCCCACATCGGTGCGCAGTCCGATCTCTTCGAAGGGGACCGCAGAGAGATAGAGCCAGCTCGTGCCCCCGGCCTCATGCTCTCCCCAGATACTGTGAACGTACTTGTCCGGCTCGGACCAGATCCGCTTGTGGCCCTCCTCGAGCATCGCGCTTCGCGGACCGAA
>JBDGUY010000055.1:0-10209 GCA_039585935.1 Gemmatimonadota bacterium | reverse complement strand
AGGTCAGGACGGATCAGTTCTACGATGGAATCGAGACGGCCGTGCGTATGTACCTGGCTCGTACCCGGAACTGGCCGGTTCAGGCTCCGGTACGCAGCGCCCTGCGCAGCGGACTTCCGGGTGAGGTGGACAACCTCGACCGGGTAGTCCAACGGGCCCTGCCGGCCCGGTTCGGAGCCCTCGAGGTGTCGGGCGGCACCCTCGTGTCGGACGTCGAATCGGTCTTGTCGTGGCTGGAAACGGAGGAGGCGGCGTGAGCGACTTCGGACTCGCCGCATGGCCATTCCTTGGCCTCGTACTGCTGATTCCGCTCGGCATGTGGATCACCGGACGTCGTCGTCGCCGATTGCCACTGGCCGGGGCGGGGACGGATCTGCCTCTGTCGCGTGGCGGCGTCTGGGCCCTGTGGCCGGGCCTGTTCCGCGTCGGCGCCCTCCTGCTGATCGTCGGCGCTGTGGCCGGTCCGATACGTACCGTTCGGAAGGTCGATCATCGGTCCGAGGGTACCACGATCCTGGTAGCGTTCGATGTATCGAGCTCCATGCTGGCGGAGGACTTCCGGCCGGAGAACCGCCTGGCAGTCGCGCGAGACGAAGTACGAAGATTCGTCGAAGGCCGGGAGGAAGATCGCATCGGGCTCGTGGCCTTCGCCGGCGAGGCGCTGACCGTCATCCCGGGCACTCTGGACCACGAGCTGCTGCTCCAGGCCGTCGAAGGTCTCGGAGTCGGACAGCTCGAAGATGGGACCGCCATCGGCACGGCGCTGGCGACGGCCGTAAACAGACTCAGGACTGTGGACGAGGGCGCGCGGGTGGTCGTGCTGCTCACCGACGGGGACAACAACCGCGGAACGATCGATCCGCTGGACGCGGCCGCCGCGGCCGAGGCGCTCGGGGTGCGCGTGTATACGATCGGGGTGGGTCGGGATGGCGTGGCGCCGGTCCCGATCGGCCGGACGAGATTCGGCTACCAGTACGCGAACATGCCTGTGCAGGTGAACGACGAGCTGCTCGAGGCGGTGGCGACGCGCACCGGCGGTCTGTACTTCCGGGCGACCGATCCCGAGGCCCTGGCCCGGATCTACGACCGAATCGATGCGCTGGAGACCGCGCCGATCGTCGAGGAGCGCACCGTCGAGCGTGCCTCTGTGCGGCACGAGCTGGTGATCCTGGCGTTGCTGGTGCTGCTGTTCGAGTTGATGGGCTCAGCGCTGCGGGGTCGGAGGTCCCTCGGACCATGAGTGGCGGGTTCACGGAGGCACTCTTCCTGTCCGGCTGGACCCCGTGGGTCTTCGGAGTCGGGGCGGCGACCATCGCGATCGCATTCCGCGGACTGGCCGTGTATCGGACTCGTGCGGACCGCAATCGCCTGGCGGACACGGCGGTTCTCGAGACCGTTTCCCATCCGCCTTCGGAGGCGAGCATCGTGGTCCGGTTCCTCCTGCTGGCTCTCGGGGCAGGCAGCCTCGCCGCCGTCCTCGTCGGGACGAGTGCAGAGCAGATCGCATCGGAGACCGGCCGCGGACTGCACGAGATCGTGCTCGTGCTCGATGCCTCGAATTCGATGCTGGTCGAGGATGTGGCTCCGAGTCGGGTCAGCCTGCAGCGGGCGGTCGCCAGGCGTCTGGTCGGCGAGATCGACGCCCGCTTCGGTGTCGTCTACTTCGCGGGGGGCGGTTACGTGCTGTCGCCTCTGACCGAGGATCGGGATGCCACGCTGATGTTCACCGAGACCGTGGATCCGTCGGTCGTCGGGCGCGGTGGCACATCTCTGCCCGCGGGGCTGTCGCAGGGGCTCGCCGTGCTCAGCGGTGGTCAGGCCAGTCTGCCGAAAGCCCTGGTGCTTCTGTCCGACGGGGAAGCCACAGCGGGCGACACCGAGCTCGAGGCGGTGTTGGCCGAAGCCGCTTCGCGCAACATACCCATCCACACCGTGGGATTCGGCACGGCCGAGGGCGCCCGAATACCGATGCCGCTCGATCGCGTAGTCGAGCCGACCGAGTCCGGCATGCCGGCAGCGGCCAGACCCGATCCCGGTGCAGGCGGCCGGACGTGGTTGCGGGACGCCGAGGGACGGCCGGTCGTGAGCCGGCTGGAGGAGCCGTCTCTACGCCAGATCGCGGGGGCCACGAGCGGTCTGTATGTACCGGCTAATGACGCCGGCGTGGATGCACTTCTTCAGCGTCTTCCGAAACTGGGGGCGGGAAGCAGTTCGAGCGCGAAGACGCTGGCGTTGCTGCTGGTCGCGTTCGGTGCCCTGTTCGCGGAAGCCTACCTGTTCAGGCGGGCATGATGACGGGCGCTGGACGTACCCGGATCGGGTTCGCAGGTCCGCTGGTCGCGATCGTAGCGACGTGCGCCGCCTCGACTCCGCTGCACTCGCAGCAGGCGTCTCCGGATCCGCAGCAGACGTCGGGTGCCGTCCGGTTGTGGCAGCCCGTCCCCGGGGCGGCGGAGGCCGCGCAGCTGCTCGAGCCCGAGGCGCTCTCCAGATTGCGCGCCAGGGCGGAGGACGACGGGGGATCGACCGACTGGCTCGCGCTCGGAGCCGCGCTTCTGCACTCGGGCGACTGGGAAGGCGCTACTCCACCGCTTCGGCAGGCACTCGAGACAGCCGAACCCGAGGTTCGCGCCGACGCGACCTATGATCTGGCCCTCGCTTATGCCGTTTCCGGGCACCCCGAGTCGCCTGCCGGGGGCGGCGACGTCGGAACGGAGGTCGGAGAGACTCCGCGCGACCGCCTCGTCCGGGCGCGAGATGGTTTCCGAGCCGTCTTGAGGGGGGATCCCGGCGCTGAAGATGCCCGCTGGAACCTCGAGCTGGTCCAACGGTGGTTGGACAGCGACGATTCCGGTGGTGGCTCGGGCGACGGAGGTGGCGGCGCGGGTCAGGCGTCGGGCGGACCGCAATCGGGTGGCGAAGGTGGTAATGCGCCGATGACTGCCGAAGAAGCCCAGAGACTCCTGGAAGCTGCAGCCGGCCAGGAGCGCGAGGTGCAGTCCCGCCGACTCGAACGGAACCAGGGTAGAGATCCACGGCTGGAGAGGAACTGGTAGACGGTCCGCGCTCCTATTCCGAGCTGCCGGTCGGGTCCTCGATCAGCGGAACGAACAGCGCGCCCTCGAGGTCGGTCGTCGTCCATTGTCCTGCTTGCCGCCGATAGCGCCGGATGACCTGGGCCCGGTCACTCCCCACGGGAGCGATGAGCTGGCCATCGGCTTTCGTCTGCTCGAGCAGGGCAGGGGGAACCGCGCCGGCCGCTGCCGTCACGATCACTCTGTCGAACGGCTCTTCCTCGGGCCAGCCGCGACTGCCATCGCCGAGCCGAAGGCGAATCCTGTTGCCATATCCCTGGGTCTCCAGGATCTCGGCAGCCCGGCGGTGAAGCGCCGGTACCCGTTCGATCGAGAAGACCTCGCAACCGCACTCCGCCAGCACGGCTGCCTGGTAGCCGGACCCGGTGCCGATCTCGAGCACGCGCAGCCCTCGCCGATCGATCTGCAGCGCAGCCGTCATGAGAGCGACGATGTAAGGCTGGGAAATCGTGGCGCCATGTCCGATCGGGAGCGCCCGATCTTCATACGCGGCACGTTGGATCGAGGCAGGTACGAACTCGTGGCGAGGAACCGCCCGCATGGCATCCAGCACATGCCGGTCCAGAATCCCGCGTCGCCGGATCTGTGTCTCCACCATTTCGTGGCGCAGTTCCAGCGCATCACGTCGGCCAGGGATCCTCATTTCCACCTCCTGCGAGGATCGACTCCCACGAAGATGCGGCTTCTCACGCCGTTGCCGCAAAGGTCGGGGGTCGTCTAGCTTGGCCTCCATGAATACACCAGCGGCGGAACGAGTCCGCCTCACGCAGTACTCCAGCGGCGCCGGCTGAGCCTGCAAGCTGGGTCCGGAGGACCTGCGTGCCGTGTTGAGTGCCTTGCCCGTCGGGGTTGATGAGCACCTGCTCGTCGGACTCGAAAGCCCTGACGACGCAGCCGTCTACGCGCTGGATGCTGATCGGGCGCTGGTGGCGAGCGTCGACTTCTTCACGCCGGTGGTGGACGACCCCGATGACTTCGGGGCCATCGCTGCCGCAAACGCCCTCAGCGACCTGTATGCGATGGGGGCCCGGCCCGTGCTGGCTCTCAGCCTGCTCGGGACCCCGGCAGGAGTTCTTCCCGCCGAGGTCGTTGCGGGGATCCTGCGGGGTGCGTCAGATACCTGCGCCGAGGCAGGTGTAGTGATCGCTGGTGGTCATTCGATCGACGATTCTGAGCCGAAATTCGGTCTCGTGACTCTTGGCCTGGTGCACCCGGACCAGATCTTCCGAAAATCAGGCGCGCTGCCGGGAGACTCGATCGTGCTGGGAAAGGCGCTCGGGACCGGAGTGGTCTCTACGGCGATCAAGCGAGACCTGGCGGATGTACCGGCGATCAGGGCGGCTGTCCGCTCGATGAGACAGTTGAACGCGACTGCGGCCGATCTCCTGAAGGGCCACGAGGTGCATGCATTGACGGATGTTTCGGGGTTCGGTCTCCTGGGTCACCTGCGAGAGATGTGTGAGGCGTCGAACGTCTCAGCGCGCGTGTTTTCCGGGGCGCCCAGGCTGCTGCCGGACGCCGAGCACCTGGCCGATTCCGGCTGCGTACCGGGCGGCTCCCATCGCAACCGCGATTCGATCGAGCCGGTCACCTCGTGGGCCGAGGCGGTACCCGAAACCGTACGCGCGCTCCTGTGCGATGCGCAGACGTCCGGAGGTCTTCTCGCCGCTGTCGCTTCGGAGGACGCGTCGGAACTGGTGTCCGAATGGGAGTCTGCGGGCTACGCCGCCGCGGTGGTCGGGATCTTCGAGTTTCCCGGGCCCGATCTGATCCGAGTCGAAGCCTGATGCAGGAGACGACGTTTCCTTTTCAGCGCGATCCGGAGTATCCGAACCTCGTGATCTCCCGGCACCCCCTGCTGCGGCACAAGGTGACGCTGCTGAGATCCGCCTCGACGTCGAAGAAGATCTTCAAGGAGCTCGTGGACGAGATCGCCATGTTGCTGGCCTACGAAGTCACGGCCGATCTCGAAACCACGTCGATCGAGGTGGAGACGCCGCTGGCGGTCACGCAAGGCGAGAAGGTCGTCGGGGAGCGACTGACGCTGGTGCCGATTCTACGCGCGGGACTCGGCATGGTAGACGGAGTACTGGAGCTGATCCCCACGATGCGGGTCGGACATATCGGGTTGCAGCGCGACCACGACACACTGGAGCCGATCGACTACTACTTCAAGATCCCGCCGGATCCCGAGCACAGTCTGTTCATCGTAGCCGATCCGATGCTGGCTACCGGCGGCTCCGCCAGCGCCGCGGTCAGCTTCCTCAAGCGATCGGGGGCGAGGGATATTCGCCTGATGTGTATCGTCGCGGCGCCGGAAGGCGTGAGGAAGATGCTGGACGATCACACGGAAGTCCCGGTGTATGCCGCGTCTCTTGACAAAGGGTTAGATGAAAACAGTTATATTCTTCCTGGATTGGGAGATGCGGGCGATCGACTGTTCGGCACCTGATCCGGGCCCCGGGTCAGCTGTCTGACCGGCTACTCGGCCATTGGCGGCCAGGAACTCAGCGGATCGGCCTCTCCTCGCCAGCCACGAAGTCGCTTCCGGATCCCGGTCATCTTCGGGCGCGGAGTCCGGTGCCCTCGAGCCCACGTGCTCGGTACGAGCAGAACGAGCAGCGTGTAGAATTCGAGCCGACCCAATAGCATCAGAGCCGACAGCACGAGAAGCGCCGTATCGCTCATATGGCCGTAATTGCTGGCGGGCCCGACGTCGCCGAGTCCGGGACCGATGCTCGACAGTGCGGCCAGCGACGCGCTGAGTGCGGTGACCAGGTCGCTGCCGAGGGCGGCGAGAATGGCCGTTCCAATCGCGTGAGTTCCCATGTACATGGCCAGGAATGCGAGCACCTTAAGCACCAGGTCCTGTCGGATCGGTTGTCCTCCGACGCGGGTGACGATCACGGCCCTCGGGTGCAGGACTTTGCGTATTTCACCCAGCACGTGCTGGGCGACCACCGCGGCCCGGATCATCTTGAATCCGCCTCCGGTCGAGCCCCCCATTCCACCCACGAACATCAGCGCAAGCAGGAGCGACTGGAGGAGGACCGGCCACGCCGCGAAATCCGCGGTTCCAAATCCCGTCGTGCTGTGAATGGACACGACGCTGAACACCGAATCTCGCGCCAGATCTGTCGACCATGGATTGCCGGACAGGCCCAGCACGACGAAGCACACGAGGGAAAACAGAATCGCAGACGTGAGATACCAGCGAAATTCCGCGTTCCGGAACAATGCAAGCGGTCTCCCGGTGAGCGCCCGATAGTGTAGCGTGAAGTTCACGCCGGCAAAGAACATGAACAGCACGGTGACCCACTGAATCGCCGCCGAGTAATAGCCCATCGATGCCGTTCGAGTGGAGAATCCGCCCGTAGCGAGCGCGCTCATGGAGTGGTTCAGCGCGTCGAAGAACGACATGCCGAGGAGGAGGTATGCGGCCATGAGGGCACCGGTGAGTCCCACGTACACACCCCACAGCAGCCTCGCGGTCGTGGCGATGCGGGGCCGGATCTTGTCGGTCGTGATCCCGGGGGCTTCGGCGAAAAAGAGCTGAGCTCCACCGACTCCGAGTAGCGGAAGGATCGCGACACCGAGCACGATGATCCCCATCCCGCCGATCCAGTGGGACAGGCTGCGCCACAACAGGATGCTGGACGGAAGATCCTCGATTACCGGGTAGATCGTGGCCCCGGTGGTGGTGAACCCCGAGACGGATTCGAACAGGGCCCCGGCGACCGAAGGAGTGACCCCGGTGGTGATGAACGGAATCGCGCCGGCCGCGACGATCGCCAGCCATGCGAGACCGACGATTGTGAGCGCCTCGCGCGCGTTGAGCTCAGGGTGTCTCGGCGTGACGAACCACAGGAAGAGCCCGACGAGTCCGGGAATCGCCATCGCGAGAAGCCATGCTTCGGTCAGGCCGTCGCGAATTCCCAGCGCAGCGGCTGGTATCATCGCCAGTGACACGGCGATCAGCAGTCCGCCGAGCAGGTGAAGGATGTGCCGGTAATTCAAGACGCGGGCCGATCAGCTCGGGAACAGCGTCGTGACATCGCTTACCGCATCGGCAAGCGCGAACACGATCGCCTCGTCACCGACCTGCAGCCGGTCCGAGCCGCGTGGGATGATCACGTCGTCTCCGTGTACGATGGCGGCGAGGATCGCATGGTCGGGGAAATCGGCCTCCTCGAGCGGGCGATTCGTGAGAGGCGAATCCGCACTGACCTGAAAGGAAATCACTTCCGCGTCGGAGTCCTTGAACACGGCCACCCGGTTCACGCTCCCCCGCCGCACGTAGCGCAGAATCGCATTCGCGGCGCTGATCCGCGGGCTGACGGCGGTCTCGAGGCCGATGCGCCGCGCCAGGGGAAGATAGTCGGTCCGGTTGACCAGAGTGATGACTTGACGCACTCCCAGGTCCCGGGCGACGAGCGAGGAGATGATGTTCGCTTCGTCCTCCTCCGTGAGAGCGACGAATGCGTCGGACTCGGCGGCGCCCTCGAATTCCATCAGCTCTACGTCGGTCGCGTCCCCCTGCAGGATCAGAGTGTGTTCCAGTCGTTCGGCGAACTCCCGTGCCATGTCCGGGTCCGAAACGAGAATCGTACCCTGTACGCCGTGCTGGTCGAGCAGGCGCGCCAGGTAGTACGCTTCGCGGCTCGGGCCCGCGATCAGAACTCGCCTGAGCTCGGTGCGCGCATGCCCGCTCAACTCCAACGCCGTCGGAATCTCATCCTCCGTGGCCACCACGTACACGTGGTCACGTGCGTGGAGCATCGTGCTGCCGTCGGGAATGATCGTTTCACCGTCACGCTCGACCGCCACCGCCAGCAGCGACCGGTTGTGCCTGGCGACCGCCAGATCGCCCAGCAACTTCCCGTCGACGGGCGCGCCTTCCAGCACCGTGAGACCGATCAGCTGGACGGCCCCGCCGGCGAACACCGCGAGATCGGTCGCTGCGGTGGACTGCAGGAGACGGAAGGTCTCCACCGCCAGCTCGCGTTCCGGGTTGATCAGCACGTCGACTCCGAAGCGGCTCGGGTGCAGCGCATCTCCCTCGCGATAGAAGTCGGGATTGGAGACGCGAGCGACCTTGACCAGATCCGGGCGGGCGGGAACTGCCATACAGACGACGAGATTCACCTCGTCGATACTCGTCACGGCCAGGAGAAGACCCGCCGAATCGATCCCCGCTTCCTCGAGCACGACTGGATTGACGCCGCTTCCCTCGACGACCGCCACATCGATGTGAGTCTCGACGTAATCGAGACGCTTGCGGTCCACGTCGACCACGACGACGTCGTGTTGTTCTTTCGACAGCCGTTCAGCCACGTGGTACCCGACCTCGCCGGCACCCACGATTACGATTCGCATGCCGCCCAATGTTCCGGAGTGCACGCTACACGGCAAGAAGGGACGGACGGAGAGAGTTGCCGAAGGCGGGGAGCGAGGCCAAGATGGGGTCGCGGGCCCGTAGCTCAGTTGGTTAGAGCAGCCGACTCATAATCGGTAGGTCGCAGGTTCGAGTCCTGCCGGGCCCATTATCCCGACAACCGTCAGCATCCGGAAGGTCGCAGGTTCTTCGCACGCTGCGCGTGCTCAGTGTCTCGCAACGCTCGACGCCGAGTCCTGCCGGGCCCATTATCCCGACAGAAATATGAGCAGAGCCCATACCGCCAATACGCCGCCGCAGACCGCCAGCATGAACAAGAAAGCGAGCGCCTGGGATTTCGCTTCATGCGCTGGGCCGTACGTGATGATCGGGCGCTTGATGCCGCACTGAGGACAGCGGGGAGGTTGGTGCGATAGCTGGTGGCCACATTTCCGGCAGGGCAACGTATTCATCGGCAACTCCGGTCGGGCAGGAAGGCTTCTTCCTGCCCGACTGATACCCTTCCCCCGGCCGGGTGTTCGGACCGGAGCGAGGCTCGCCGACGAGACTCAGAAGAAGATCAGACCGCCCCGGAGCTGCAGTTCGGTGCCGCTCTCGGTGAATCTCGTGCCCGATTCGGTGGAGGCGCCCACCGAGAGGTAGCCGAGGTAGACTCCGATGTCGACCGCGATCCAGCTCGCGATCGGATACGCGGCCCCAAGCCCGCCGCCGAATCCCCAGCCGTTCTCTCCGAGTCTGCCACTCGAAGTCCCTCCGTCGAACGCGAACCAGTTGTAGCTGCCGCGCGCCAGGACGTAGGGCCTGAGCTTCGTGGTCGGGATGAACAGAGTGTAGCGTGGCTCGAGAAACGCCGACCACTTGTTCAGCCCTTCATCCTGGCCGACGACGTCGTGGATGGTCCAGCTGCCGCCCAATCCCAATCCAATCCCGCTAACCCACATGTAGTAAAGTCTGGCCTCGCCTCCGATGCCGTCCTTGTAGTCATCGAACTCCTCGCCCCACAGCGCCGTATACAAGAACGAACCCTGGAATCTCAATCCGCTCAGCAACGACTGCAGTTCCTGGGTCTGGGTCTCCTCGACGACTGCCGTGCCGCCGTCGAGCCGGATCACGATCCGGTCGGATTGTCCCCAGAAGAAATGGCCGGCAGGCACCTGTTCACACGATGCAGGAAGCTCTCCGAGGGCCTCGAATTCGGGAATCAGCAGCGCCGTCGTTTCGGGGCCACAACGCAGAATGCCAACCGAGACCCGCGTTCCGCGTACGATGTCGAGGGGGAGCTCATCTACGCCGACGATTCCCGATGAGCCCGTGGTGCCGATGGGTTGCAGCGTCCGCCGGAGCACAACTCCCACATCGACTCCGGCAGCGGGGGCGCCTGCCTCCTCCACCCTGACGATCAGCGTTCCCGTAGCTCTCTGGGCCGCGGCCGAACTCGGCGCCAGAAGCAGGGCGATAAGGAACAGGGCGGCCTTGCCTGCCTGAAACTGCGGCAGTATCCGAGTCATTCCAGAACCTCTCGATCGCGACGAATGGGTCCGTTCAAGCCGCACGTGCGCGGCGCAACGGTTGCCAACGAGGCAGAAATCATACCATCTTTGCGCCTGGAATTGAACGGGCCTGCCGGCGCACCCGCGATGGACGCGGGGACCGCCGGCTGTTGCATTCCTGCGACGAGTCACGCGCGTTTGCAGGGCAGATAGTTGAATGTGCTTGGAA
>JBDGUY010000054.1:0-10362 GCA_039585935.1 Gemmatimonadota bacterium | reverse complement strand
CCGAAGGTCAACGGGCCGGATTCGGGTGACCTGCTGGTCGTCGGCTGGGGGTCCACCGGGGGCGCGATCGAGGAAGCGGTGGCGAACGCGCAGGCCGAGGGCCTGTCCGCGTCCTCCCTCCATATCCGGTTCCTTTCACCGCTCGAGCCGGGGCTCAAGGAGATCTTCCAGCGGTTCCGGAAGGTGATGACAGTCGAAATCAACTACAGTGACGATCCGGGTGAGCCGTTCATCACTGACGAAAATCGACGTCGCGGTCAGCTGGCCTGGCTGCTCAGGGCAAATACCCTGGTGGACGTGGACTGTTGGACGCGTGTTCTGGGCGAGCCGCTCAGACCCGGCGTGATTCTAGATGTGATTCGAACGCATATGCCGAAGAAGGGAGGTGCCGCGTGAGCTCCCATAGCTGCTCTTTGTTGTTCCCGGTCGAAGAAGACCACGACTACACGATGTCCGACTACGAGGGCGTTCAGGCTCGGTGGTGTCCCGGATGCGGAGATCATTCCGTCCTCACTGCCTCCCAGCGCCTCCTGGCGGCCGAGCAACTGAAGCCGGAGGAAACCGTCTTCGTGTCCGGGATCGGCTGCTCCAGCCGGTTTCCGCACTACGTCAACTCGTACGGATTCCACGGACTCCACGGTCGGGCGCTGCCGGTTGCGACCGGTGTCAAGCTGAACCGGCCGGACCTGCACGTGTTCGTGGTGATGGGAGACGGTGACTGCACGTCGATCGGCGCAGCGCACTGGCTGCACGCGACGCGGTACAACGTCGACATGGTGGCCCTGATGCTGGACAACAACATCTACGGCCTGACCAAGATGCAGACTTCGCCGACCACTCCGCAGGGGTACAAGAGCAATACGCAGCCGCTGGGGAGCTATCTCCCGGCCTTGAACCCGATCGAAGCGACGCTTGGCGTCACGAACGCTTCCTTCGTGGCCCAGACCGCGGAATGGATGCCGGCCCACCTGTACGCGACGCTCGAGGCGGCGTATCGGCACAAGGGCTTCTCGTTCGTGCGCATTCTGCAGCGTTGCCCGGTGTTCACGGGTGATCTGTACCAGGACGCCGTGCGGAATCCGGACATGATCGAGATGCTCGAGCACCCCGACGGGATCGAGGTTCCCGATCTGCACCCGATCTATAAGAATGTTGCCCGTCATGATCCCCGGAACATAGAGGCGGCGCGCGAGATGGCGGAGAAGACCGACAAGATCCGCGTCGGCGTGTTCTTCCGGGATGAGAGTCGTCCGCGTTACGAGGAGACGAGGCACCTGCCGCTCCACACGACGGACGAAAAGATCGAAATCCTGAACGATGAGCTCGATAAATATGCCGTCTGAAGAGCAGATTCGAGATGCGCTCGCCGCAGTGACGGCAGCGCGCGAAGACTATCGTTCGGCCCTGGTGGGCACGGCCGATCAGCTGCGCGGACTGCTTCTCGCGCATGGCGGTGAGCCGGATGCGGGACTTGATCGTGCCGCAGCAGAACTCGGCAACTTCGCCTCCGGCCATATCGACGTGGAGCGGTTCGCATCACTGGTCGCTTCCGACGAGGTCCTGGACGAGGCGAGCCGCGGGCACCTGAAACGCGCTGTCGAGACGCTCGAATCGCTGGCCGCGGCGGGCGACGACGTATTCGTCGCGCACGTTCCGGCGGGCGGCGACCTGAGCGAAACGGTTGCCCGTGCGCTCGGCGAGGCCGGTCGCGCCTACGGCGCGGCGCGTACGGCCGAGCTTGCCCGTACTGGCAGGTTCAAGGCCGACGAGCACGGGCGGTGGATCGATCATTTCCCGCCGGCTCTGTGGAGCCGCAACGAGCGGCAGATCGCTTCACCACTCGTGGTTTCGCTGCGCGGCGAAGATTTCCGGGCAGGTGGATTGACGGACTTTCTCGATGGTACGCAGAAGATCGTGCTGATCGTCGAGGGAAAGTCACCTCCGGCGGCGCTGGTGCGCTGTCTGACGCCTGGCGTCCACGTCCTGCAGACGGACGATCCCGGTGCCCTGGCGCGCATCGACGATACCGATGGGCCGGCGATAGCCGCTCTCGTTCCGTCGGATGCTGCCCGGTTCGAGCACCGACCCGGCAACGATGGGCCGCCCCGGCTCCAACTCACGATCGAGCAGGTTCCCGACGCGGATCCGAAGCGATCGCTCGGTCGGATCAGTGCCTTTCAGCAGACAGAAGAGTTGCGTCAACTTCGCGTGCTGACGGGTGCCCTGCTAAGCGTCGGAGCCGCGGGTGACGGAGCAGCGCCGGCTGGTGCCGCGCCGGCGACAGACGCCGACGTACTGGCCGCCTGGATCCTCGGGCAGGGTGGTCAGGGAGCCGCATGACCGCTCAGGCGATCCTCGGCTCCGTCGCGATCCTGGGCGGCGTCGGGCTGACGTTCGGAACGCTGATCGCGCTCGCGAACCGGAAGCTCCGCGTGTGGGAAGACCCGCGCATCGACTCGGTGACCGACGTTCTCCCCGGTGCGAACTGCGGGGCCTGCGGCTACGCCGGCTGTCGCGCCTTCGCCGAGGCGGCCGTGGAAGGTACCGTGGCGCCTGCTGGCTGCACCGTGATGGGTGAAGGTGAGCTGGAAGATGTAGCGGCGATGCTCGGAGTGGACGCCGGAGAGTCCATCAAGCGGGTCGCACGGCTGCTGTGCGCCGGTGGCTCACAGGTCGCGCCGAGCAAGGCCATCTACGACGGCCTGGAAAGCTGTGCCGCCGCCGTCGCGGTGAGCGGAGGCGGAAAGGCGTGTCCGTGGGGCTGCGTCGGCCTGTCGGACTGTGCGGTGTCATGCGATTTCGACGCGATACGGATGAACGAATTCGACCTTCCCGAGGTCGATGTCGATCTGTGCACGGCGTGCGGCGACTGCGTCGACGCCTGTCCGCTGGACCTGTTCGTACTGATGCCGGTCGATCACAAGCTGATCGTGCAATGTAGAAACCTTCTCGATGGCGAGGCTGCAACTGACCTGTGCGCCGTCGCGTGCAACGCCTGCGGGCGCTGTGCGGCTGACGAGCCCGGAGTCGTGTCGATGCAGAATGGCCTCGCGATCGTCGACTATGAAGCAATCGATCGGGCCACGCCCGCCGCGACTGCACGCTGTCCCACCGGAGCGATCCGCTGGGTAGAGGGAGCTCAGGAGCTGCGGCTGGAGCCCGAAACGGCAGGGAGCCTGAATTGATGATCAAACGCAAGAAGCAGGATTCGCCGGCTACGGAAGTCCGGTATCCGGGCGTCCAGACGGCAATGGATGGCAGCGCTGCCGTCGTCGCCATGGAGACGGCGGGAAGCGAAGCGGCCGGTGCCTATCCGATCACGCCATCGACCCAGATGGGCGAGGGATGGGCCGCGGCGCGCGCCGCCGGAAGTATGAACGTAAACGGGCGCCCGCTCCTGTTCTTCGAACCCGAGGGCGAGCACGCGGCGGCCGGTGTTACGGCCGGGATGAGCATGACCGGGCTCCGGGCGACGAATTTCTCGAGCGGTCAGGGCATCGCGTACATGCACGAGTCGCTGTACGCGGCGGTAGGAAAGCGCCTCACCTACGTGCTGAACGTGGCGGCGCGAGCAATGACCAAGCATGCGCTGAACGTGCACGCCGGACACGATGACTACCACGCAGTCGACGACACGGGATTCTTCCAGCTGTTCGCCAAGGACGTGCAGGGGATCGCCGACCTCAACCTGGTCGCGCACCGGGTCGCGGAGCTCGCGCTGAACCCTGGCCTCGTGGCGCAGGACGGATTCCTGACCAGTCATGTCATCGAAACGCTTCGCCTGCCGGAGCGGGAGATGATCCGGGAGTATCTCGGTGACCCGGCGGACATCATCGACTCGCCGACTCCGGCCCAGGTCCTGACGTTTGGCGAAACCCGGCGACGGATCCCCGAGATGTTCGATCTCGATTATCCGGCCCTGCTGGGCTCGGTGCAGAACCAGGACAGCTACATGCAGGGCGTGGCGGCGCAGCGCCCTTTCTACTTCGATCACATCGAAGCCCTGACCGACCAGGCGTTACGGGAATTCGAGGAATTGACAGGCCGCAAGTACGAGCGGGCGACCGGTTACCGCATGGACGACGCGGAGTGGGTGCTCGCCGGACAGGGCTCGGTGGTGTCCAACGCCGAGGCCGTCGCCGACTACCTGCGTGACGAAAGGGGAATCAAGGTCGGGGTGCTGGACGTGACCATGTTCCGCCCCTTCCCCACCGACAGGATTGCGGCGCTGCTGCGCGGCAAGAAGGGCGTCACGGTTCTCGAACGCACCGATCAGCCCCTCGCCGTGGACAATCCGTTGCTCAAGGAGATCCGCGCGGCCATGGCGAAGGCAGTGGAGAACGGCCGGGCCGGCGACGACCGCGCCACGCATCCGGGCGTCCCCGGGATCCGCTCGGATGAGGTGCCCGAGTTCTATTCGGCGGGATTCGGATTCGGAAGCCGGGATCTTCAGCCGGCGGATCTCGTGCTTTCGGTCGAGAACATGATGCCAGACGGAGAGGGACGCCGGTTCTACTACCTGGGCATCGATTTCGTGCGCGAGGGAACGAACCTGCCGAAGCTCGAAATCTGGCAGGAGAAGCTGCTCGAGGACTACCCGGACCTGGCCGGAAAGGCGGTCGTACCGGAAGAGAGCATCAACCTTCTACCGAAGGGCTCGATCGCGATCCGCATTCACTCCGTCGGGGGCTGGGGCGCGATCACGATGGGCAAGAATATCGTGCTCACGTCGCACGAGCTGGCCGGCTACCACGTCAAGGCCAATCCGAAGTACGGCTCGGAGAAGAAGGGACAGCCCACGACGTTCTACGGGATTCTGTCGCCCGAGCCGGTCCGCCTGAACGGCGAGTTGAAGAACGTCGACATCGTATTGTCGCCCGACCCGAACGTGTTCCGAAATTCGAGCCCGCTCGCCGGAATGGAGCGGGGTGGCGTGTTCGTCATCCAGAGCGAGCGCAGTGCCGAAGAGCTCTGGGCATCCTTCCCACCGGCGGCACGCCAGACGATCCGCGAGAACAACATCCGCGTGTTTGCCCTGGACGCATTCAAGATCGCGTCTGAAGAGGCGTCCGATGCGGAACTCCGCTACCGGATGCAGGGCACGGCCTTCCTGGGTGCGTTCTTCCGCGTGGCCCCGGTGATGGAACGCGAAGGGCTCGACGAAGAGGCGCTGTTCACTGGAATCCGGGCGCAGATCGAGAAGAAGTTCGGGCACCTCGGCGAGCGGGTCGTGGAAGACAACGTCCGGGTGATCCGTCGTGGATTCGATGAGATGTTCGAGGTCGAGGTCCCTGAGGAGGCGATCGTCGGCAGCGAGGTGATGGCCGAGGCGGCCGTCGGAACGATCCCGACCCTGCTGGACAACCCGAACCAGCTGCCCGGGATCGGGAACCAGGGTCGGTTCTGGGAGCAGGTGTGTTCGCTGTGCGGCATCGACCAGGACGTGATCGCCGATCCCTTCGCCGCGATCAGCGCGATCCCGGCCGCGACGAGCACGGTACGGGACATGTCGGACATCAGGTTCGAGGTTCCGGACTTCATCGCCTCCAAGTGCACGGGCTGCGCGCAGTGCTGGACGCAGTGCCCGGATGCCGCGATCCCGGGCGTGGTCAATTCGGTCGAAGACGTGATCACGACAGCGATCCGGACGGCCCAGAACGGGGCGTCGCTCGATCGGATCCAGTCGGTGTCCGGGAACCTCGCGCGCGAGACGCGAAAGGTCCTGAAGGCGGTTCCGTTCACCACGTTCGGTGAGACGGTTTCCGCCGCGTACCGGAACATGGCGGAAAAGCTGCCGTGGGATGCCGAACGCAAGAAGGCGCTGGACGAGGAATTTTCGGCCGTGTACTCGGTGCTGGCCGACTTCCCGCTCGCCAAGACCGTCCCGTTCTTCGACGTACAGGAGGGCAAGGAAAAGGGTGCAGGAGGCCTGCTGTCGATCACCGTGAACCCCGAGGCCTGCAAGGGCTGCAACATCTGCGTGGACGTATGCGCGGACGGGGCCCTGGTCACCGTGCACCAGACGGACGAAATGCTCGACCAGCTGCGCCGCAACTGGGACATGTGGGAAAACCTGCCGGACACCGCCGACCGGTTCATCAACATCCGGAGCATCGAAGAAGGCATCGGGGTTCTCCCGTCCCTGCTTCTCAAGAAAGAGAACTACCGGACGATGGCGGGCGGCGACGGAGCCTGCATGGGCTGCGGTGAGAAGACCGCCGTGCACCTCATCGTGTCGGCTGTCGAGTCGCTCATGCAGCCGCGCGTGGAGAAGTTCGTGGCCGAGCTCGACGAACTGATCGGCGCGCTCGATCGCCAGGCACGTGACCTCCTGTCGGCTGACGCGGATCTCGATCTGGCGGCAGTGGCCGAGGGCGAGACGGCGGTACCGGTGGATGAGGCGAAGCACGAAGAACTCTCGCGCCTGGTGTCGGCGAAGAAGGCGCTGGAGGATCTCCGGTGGCGCTACGTCGAGGGTCCGGGAGGCACGGGACGGGCGAACCTCGGGATCAGCAACAGCACGGGCTGTTCATCGGTGTGGGCCTCGACCTACCCGTACAACGCCTATCCGTATCCGTGGGTCAACCACCTGTTCCAGGACGCACCGTCCGTGGCAATCGGGATCTTCGAGGGCCACATGCGGAAGATGGCCGACGGCTTCCGTCACGTGCGCCGGGCCAGGCTTCTGGCGTCGGACGAGTACGACGCGGCGACGCACGAGCCGGAGCTCGCGGTGCTGGACTGGCAGGAGTTCACCGATACCGAATTCGATCTCTGCCCACCGATCACGGCGATCGGCGGTGACGGTGCGATGCTGGATATCGGGTTCCAGAATCTGTCGCGACTGCTCGCTTCAGGGAAGCCGATCCGGGTCATCGTACTCGACACCCAGGTCTACTCGAACACGGGCGGGCAGGCGTGTACGAGCGGATTCACAGGCCAGGTGTCGGACATGGCGGCGTACGGAAAGGCCCAGCACGGCAAGGAGGAGACCCGCAAGGAGCTGTCGCTGATCGCGATCGCGCACCGCGGAGCCTTCGTCCTCCAGTCGTCGCAGGCATCGGCGTCGCACATGATCGGCGGAGTGCTGCGCGGACTGCAGACGCCCCGCCCGACCGTGTTCAACATCTACACGCCGTGTCCGGTGGAGCACGGGCTGGCCGACGAGATGGCTCCCAATGCGGCGCGCTTCGCCCTCGAGAGCCGGGCGTTCCCGTTCCTGATCTACGATCCGGACCAGGGGCCGACAATCGCGGACTGCCTGGACCTGTCGGGCAACCCGTCCATCGAGGATACCTGGCCGACGTACGAGCTGGAGTATCTGGACGACGACGGGCAGGAGCAGGTTCTCGAGTTGCCCGTCTCGACGGCCGACTGGGCAGCGACCGAGGGTCGATTCAAGAAGCACTTCAAGCCGATCCGACGCGACGACTGGGACGACGAAGCCCAGGTCCTGTTCCACGAGTTCGTGGCGATGTCGGAAGATGAGCGGGTCGGATTGACGCCGTTCGTATGGACGATCAACGAGGGCAGGAAGCTCAATCGGCTCGCTTGCTCGCTGGAGATCGTCGCCCTGGCCGAAGACCGTCTGCTGTTCTGGGCGCAGCTCAAGGAACTGGCCGGATTGCAGGTCCCGGCATCGGTGCGAGAATCGATCGCCGCCGAACTCGAGGAAGATTTCGATGCGCGCGTCGCGGAGATCCGGGCGGAATACGAGCGGACGATCGAAGAGTTGAAGACGACCGTTCCGCCGCTGGTAGCACGGCGCCTGGCCGAAGGACTCCTGAAGTCCGGAAACGGTCAATTGACCGTATCGGAGCTGCTGGGCCGAGCCCGCAGTGAGCCGGGCCTCCAGCCGGTGACCGCGGACTCGATCGCGACGGCGGCAGGCATGATCGGCGAGGCCGCCGCGAGCGCACCCGCTGCGACTCCGGCGCCGGCTGCCGCACAGCCGGTTGCCGACGCGGTGGAAGCTGCGGACGAGCCGGCCGAGGAGCCGGCCGTGCAGGTTGCGGCCGAGGTTGACGACGATGACGACTTCGTCATGGAGCCGTACATCGAGACCGCACGCTGCACTTCGTGTGACGAGTGCATCAACATCAACAAGAAGCTGTTCGCCTACAACGACGCCAAGCAGGCGTACATCAAGGATCCGAAGGCAGGGTCCTTCGCGGAGATCGTACAGGCCGCTGAGAAGTGCACCGCGGAAATCATTCACCCGGGCACTCCGCTGAATCCGAAGGAGAAGGACCTGGAGAAGTGGATCGCGCGTGCGGCGCCGTTCAACTGATTCCAGCGTGACTCACGGCCACCGCTGACGGGGAGACGATGCTCAGCGATCTGTTTCGCTCCGACACGTTCCGGCACGGAGTGCATCCGCCGGAGCAGAAGTCATATACCGACTCTATCAAGATCCGGCGAATGCCGTTCCCGGATCAGATCGTTCTGCCGATGCGTCAGCACGCAGGACGTCCGGCGATTCCGCTCGTCAAGCCTGGTGAGCGAGTGGAGCGAGCCGACAAAGTCGGGGAAGCTGACGGATTCATTTCGGTGCCGATCCACACGTCGGCTGCCGGGACGGTCCGCGACGTCACCCTGTGGCCTCACCCCGATGGAAGCATGGCGGAGAGTGTCGTAATCGATGTCGATCGCTGGTCGCCGCAGGTTCCCCGCCCCCGGATCGTGGCGCAATGGGAGGGTCTCGAGCCGGACCAGGTGGTGAAGGAGGTTCAGAAAGCCGGTGTCGTGGGCCTGGGAGGAGCGGCTTTCCCGACGCACGTCAAGCTCCTGCCACCGAAAGACATGCCGGTCCACACGCTGATCGTGAACGGGGCCGAGTGCGAGCCGTACCTGACCACGGACCACCGAACGATGGTCGAGTTTCCCGAGCGAGTGCAGTTCGGGATCCGAATCATGATGAAGGCCCTGGGAGTCGAGAAGGCGATCATCGGTGTCGAGAAGAACAAACCCGACGCGATCGAGCGGCTGCGCGACACGTTGCCGGACGACCTGGACGTCACGGTCCTGCCCCTTACGGTGAAGTATCCGCAGGGCGCGGAGAAGATGTTGATCGAAGTCGTCACCGGCAGCGAGGTGCCATCCGGAAAGCTCCCGATGAACGTCGGGGTGGTGGTGCAGAACGTGGGATCCATCGCCTGCATCGCCGAGATCTTCGAAACCGGCCAGCCGCTGATCGAGCGGGTCGTAACCGTCACCGGTCCAGGTGTCAGGCGCCCGTCGAATCTCCTGGTGCCCGTCGGAACGAGGCTGCGGGACGTACTCGAGTTCTGTGACGGACTGACCGACGACGCGTCACAGATCATCTTCGGCGGCCCGATGATGGGAGCCGCGACTCCTGACCTCGACACGCCGTTGATCAAGGGGACCACGGGCGTCGTGGTGCTCACCGAGGCACAAGCCCGTCCGCCGACCGTGTATCCGTGTATTCACTGTGGCCGTTGCCTGGAGTCCTGCCCCGTGTTCCTCAATCCATCGCTGCTCGGGTCGCTGGCCCAGGCCGGGCGGTACGAGGAGATGGAAGACTCACACCTGATGGACTGCATGCTGTGCGGTTCCTGTTCCTACGTCTGTCCATCACACATCCCGCTGTCCCAGATGTTCGCGCTGGGCAAGAACATGCTTCGGCGCGTGAAATCGAAGGAGTCGGCGGCATGAGCGGGCCGGGACGGAGCTCAGGCACCGTGCGGGGCGAGGAGACGCTCCTGCGGATTGCCGCATCGCCGCACGTTCACTCGCCACATTCCACGCCACGAATCATGTGGACGGTGAACGCCACCCTGGTGCCCCTGGTCGCCGCGGCCGTTTACTGGTTCGGCCCCAGCGCGCTGCTGGTGATCGGCGCCTCCACCGCCGGCGCCGTCATCACGGAGCGGGTGTTCGGACAACCTGGAGCTGTCAAGGATGGATCGGCGATCATCACGGGAGTACTCCTCGGCCTGATTCTCCCGGCGGGCTTCCCGATGTGGATGGCGTTCGTCGGCGGTGCGTTCGGAATCGGATTCGGAAAGCTTATCTTCGGCGGCCTGGGGCAGAACGTGTTCAACCCGGCTTTGCTCGGGCGGGCGTTTCTGCAGGCCGCGTTCCCGATCGCGATCACGACCTGGCCGGCACGGCAAGCCTCCTGGTGGGCATTGCGGGGTGACAACTTAGCCCTTCCCCTGATGTCGCCGAACACCGTGGACCTGGTGACCGCGGCGACACCCCTGGGGGCCTGGAAGTTCGAGGGAACGGGAACGGAAGTCCTGGATCTGCTGATCGGACGCACCGGCGGCTCGCTCGGTGAGACGTCCGGGCTGCTGATTCTCGTCCTCGGCATCTTCCTGGCCGTGAAGAAATACCTCG
>JBDGUY010000053.1:0-11165 GCA_039585935.1 Gemmatimonadota bacterium | reverse complement strand
ATCCGGGCTCGTCGCGACCAGGGGCAGACTCGGAACCGGGCCGTCGAACCGGTACAGCGGGAACTCACGTGCCCTGTCCTCAGGAGCCGTCTCGGACTCGTCGAGCTCGCTCAGAGACGACTTGAACCACCCGTCCGCCGAGCCGGGTTCGATCAGCGTGAACAGGAGTCGCTGACGAACCTGATCGGACCGCACCAGCCAGCTTCCCGCCGCAAGTGTGCGATCCGTGACCATCGCGAGGGAATCCCGTGTGTCGTAGCCGCGCAGCGGGAGCCTTACTGGCTCCAGCAGACGTTCGACCTGAATTCCGTGCCGCAGGAGATGTGCGACGAGCTCCGTCTCACCAGCCGGGATCAGCCAGGCCGCGGGGATCGGAAGCGAGGTCTGAACCTCCACGACCGGCCGCCATGCGTCGACCGTATACGGTACCGCGGACCCCCTGTCTGTCCATCGCAGCCATTGCAGCGACGGGTGATCCGGATCGGCGACGTTCTGTGCGCGCAGGGCCAGAGGTGAGTCCGTGGCCGTGTCGTCCGTCGGATTCTGCCAGGTGCTCGAGAGTACCTGTTCCGGCATGCCTGCAATGACCTCGAGGAACGATTCTGTCGTCAGGTACAGACGATCGGCACGCCGGGACAGGTCGTCGATCTCGTGGCTGGAGGCAGTTTCCAGGAGCAGTGCCAGGCTGCCCGACAGCGAAAAGGCGTTCCGCGCATTGTTCGCGGTGAAAGGAGCATACGAGAAGAAGATCTCTTCGGGATCCAGTTTTCCGGTCCGGGCGGCGGGGTCGGGATTCTCGGCCACGTATTCGTGGAATCGTACGTTCGCCATGGCCAGGGCACGCACCACCCACGGCAGCAGCCGGTAGCGAGCGAGCTCCACCAGCCTCGGGTCCAGATTCGGGTGATTCGGTAGACCGATCTGTGCCTCGTACGGACTCGGCCCCATATCGTGGAGGTCCAGCACCACGTGCGGTTCGATGGCTGCGTGCAGCTCCCACAGGGCTCGGTTCACGGGAGCAGCGAGTGAAACGTGGTCTCGATTCGGGTCGAATCCGCTGCCGTTGAACCGTGTGCCGGCCCGCATCCCCACCGGGTTCATCACGGGAACGATCGTCACGTCCAGCTCTTTCAGCAGCGGACGAAGCTCGCCGATCGCCAGATCCCTGGCGAGTCTGAGTGCGACCTCGTAGCCCGTCCGCTCGTCACCATGTTGCGAACCGATGACGAGTACCCGAACCCGGGCTCCGTCGCGCTCGCGGCCACTTCCGAGGTCGACACCGAGCGAGACCATCGGAATGACGACCGGCGGCCCTGTCGCTCCTCCGGGCTGGGTCAGCAGCGGGTCGACCCGCATCACGGGGCCGGCCAGCGCCGCGAGCTCCGTTAGCCAGACGAGCGCCGTATCCGGCGATGTGTATGCCAGGTAATTTGCGGCCTCGGCCGGGGTCTGCTTCACCGGGGGCACCGACGCCGGACTCAGCTCCTGCGCACGCGCGCTGGTTGCTGACGTACCGATCGCGACGAGGAGAGAGGTCACGAGCCACATCTGACGTCTGAACGGACGGTAAGTCATTCGACCCCGGTCATCCGAGTCGATCCCGAACCGTGGCGATGAGCGGATCCGCCACCAGGCCCGTCTGCCCGAGAAGCTCCGACAGCTCTGTCGCGTCACGTGACAGGCCACCGGCCAGCCACTGACGGAGGAATTTCCCGCTGCGTGGATTGCGGTACCAGTCCTCGTCGAAGCGTTCCTCCAGCGCCCGGGCGAGTGTCGCGGAGAGCAGGCGGGCCCGCAGCTCACGTGCGGAGCCGAACCGTTGCCCCAAACGCGTGAGAAAGCCCCGCGAATCATGTCGGACCCGGGTCGCGTCGAACATCAGCTCGCCCCAGCGCGCACCGAGAGATCCCGGTCGGTCGCTCTCGCACACTTCGAGGTCGAATTGCAGTCGAGCAGCCAGCCTCCGGAGATCATACAGATCGAGCCATGACGCCAGTCGCAGGTACTCCGCCTGTTGACTCTCCTCGACCCGTTTCGCCCTGCGTACCCAGTCGGGATTCAGGGCAAGGTTGGCAAACAGCGCTCCATGCGCCTCGGCAACGGAGCGATCTCCGATCGATCGATACTCGAACGGCAGGGAGGGATCGGTCCGCGACCAGTGCACGGCCTCACCGATTTCCCATAGCAGCTTTCTGCAGGATCGCGGCGAGACGGTCGGTGTGACGAACAGAACCACCTGGTCGGGTACGCGGATCGGCGAGCAGAACGCCTTCATTCCGGGACCCGGGAACGCCTCGATCGTGAGATCGACCCGCCCTCCCTCCGTGAGTTCGAGCCCGATCTCCGACAGGTCGGCGCTGACCGTATCGAGGATCGAACTCTCCTGGCAGGGAAGACTCAGCCAGTCCATGCGAGCCAGCCACTCGATGTCGTGCGCCTCTACCTCGGCGCCGATATTGCCGAAGTGTCGATCCAACTGGTAGTCGAGCTCTGCCTCGTACAGATCGCGAGTTTCGGACAGAAGCCGGCGTGCTTCGCGGAGGGTCGCAGCGAGATTGACCCCGCTCAACCGCTGTACCGCCTGGCGATGCGAGCCGTAGCCGAGCTCCTCGGCCGATATCCGCCAGCGATTGAGCCTGTCGAGCTGGAGTGGAACGACAACCGAGTGAGCCTCGGCCCGAATGTCGGACAGCCCGGCTCGTACCTGCCTGTCCGGCTCGGACTCGATCATTCCTTCCAGCCGACGGACGGGGACCTGCGTATCGTCCAGCTCGACGGATGCGGTCGAATGCCACATCCGGTACTCGTCGTCGAGATCGGCGTTGTCAGATCGGACCTGGTGTTCCCCGGCCCATCCGAGAAGCCTGCGGAGCTGCCGCTCGTCCTCGCCCGAGGCGCCCGCCAGCTCGCGTTCGATGGCAGGGGCGGTTTCCTCCCACGTCAGCAGACCCTGGGTGGCATACAGTGGCTGGAGTTCCGGCCAGGGCTTCCTGCCGGACATCCCGTCGAACATCTCCTCCAGCACCACCGCGTGGAATCGCTCCGCGCGGTCGCGGATCTCCCGAACGGTCAGGCCCACGGGTACCTCAGGAGCCGGCCTGTTCGAGCCGGTCGAGCAGATGTGCACGCAACTGCTCGGCGGGCAGGCGTACTTGCTCCATCGTGTCGCGCTCGCGGACCGTCACGGTACCGTCCTCGACGGTTTGTCCGTCCACGGTGACGCAGAACGGGGTCCCGGCTTCATCCTGGCGGCGGTATCGGCGTCCGATCGCGCCCGATTCGTCGTAGAAGACGGTCAGCGAGCGGCGAAGGTCGTCCTCGATCCGCCGCGCGATCTCTGGCATCCCGTCCTTCTTGACGAGCGGGAACACACCCACCTTTACCGGGGCGAGACGCGGGTGAAGTTTGAGCACGACCCTCTTCTCTCCGTCCACCTCTTCTTCGTGGTAGGCGTTCACCAGCAGCACCAGCACGAGACGGTCGAGGCCAATCGAGGTCTCGATCACGTACGGCACGAAGCGCTTGCCGGAATGCGCCTCGATGTACTCCAGCTTCTTTCCCGACTTCTCCTGGTGCGCCATCAGATCGAAGTCGGTCCGGTTGTGGACTCCCTCGAATTCCTTCCAGCCGAAGGGGAGCAGGTATTCGAGGTCCACAGCGTCCTTGGCGTAGTGGGCCAGCTCGTCCGGGCCGTGCGGGTGCAGACGGAGCCGATCCTCCCTGATACCGAGCGACTTCACCCACTCGACGCGCCGGTCGCGCCAGGTCTCGAACCATTCCTCGTCCGTGCCCGGCTCGACGAAGAACTGCATCTCCATCTGCTCGAACTCGCGAGTCCGGAAGGTGAAGTTGCCCGGCGTGATCTCGTTGCGGAACGCCTTGCCGACCTGGGCGATCCCGAACGGGACCTTCTGCCTGGAGGCATCAAGCACGTTGCGGAAGTTGACGAAGATCCCCTGTGCCGTTTCGGGACGCAGGTAGACGGTCGAGGTCGAGTCCTCGACCGCGCCCATGAAGGTCTTGAACATCAGGTTGAACTGGCGGGCCTCCGTGAACTGCTCCTTCATCCCGCAGCTCGGGCATTGATCCGACTCGAGCAGGTCCTCGCGGAACCGGCGGTGACAGTTCCGGCATTCGACGAGTGGATCCGTGAACCCCTCGACGTGTCCGCTCGCCACCCAGACGTCCGGGTGCATGAGAATCCCGGCGTCTACGCCCTCGACGTCGTCGCGCCGGTGGACCATCTCGGCCCACCAGGCGGATTTTACGTTCTGTTTCAGTTCGACCCCGAGCGGACCGTAGTCATAGACGGCGCCTACACCGCCGTAGATCTCGGAGGACTGAAAGATGAATCCCTTGCGCTTGCACAGGGAGACGAGCTTGTCCATCAGGTCGGGTGCGTAGTCCTGTGCCGCCGGCGGCGCTTCGTTCGTATCGCTCACGTTCGTCTCGCTTCGGTTCAGGCCCGTTGGATCAGGGACGGACAGGATACCGGTCCGCAAGCGGGAGGGGCAAGAAAACCGGGTCGTCACGACCGCTTGCGCAGGTGCTCTGCGACCAGACGGGTGATGGCTGCGCGGTCGAGCCAGCTCCCGCCACCGGAGATCGTCTCCACGCCCTCGGGGACGGGGCCATCGACCCGCCCGCACACGAGAATGGCCGGCACTCCGGCTTCATCGGCCCGCGCCAGCGCCACCTCCGTGATCTTTCCGAGTTCGCTCGTCGCGTCCCACGCGCCCTCTCCGGTTACCAGCAGGTCCGCGGAGGCCAGCGCGGAGTCGAATCCTACTCGCTTCAGCACCCCGTCAGCGCCCGGCTGGACGTCCGCACCCAGGAACAGCAGGCACCCGGCTCCCAGTCCGCCGGCGGCTCCAGAACCCGGGATCTCGCGCACGTCCCGTCCGAGATCGCGGGCGGCGATGTCAGCGAGGCGCGTGAGTCCGTATTCCAGTAGCTCGATCTCCTTCGGGCCGGCGCCCTTTTGAGCGGCGAACCGTCGGGCAGCTCCATCGGGACCCAGCAACGGGCTTCGTACGTCCGCGAGCGCGACGACGTCCAGCGTGGTATGGGGGCGTCTCACAGAGCCCGGACCGTCTTCCGGTGGCAGAATCGATTGCAGGTCTACGAGAGACCCACCTCCGGGCGACAGGGCGCGACCATCCGAGTCGAGGAAGCGCCAGCCGAGAGCTCGCGCCATACCGGTTCCGCCATCCACGGTAGCCGAACCGCCGAGACCCAGAACGACGTGACGGGCGCCCGATCTGCCACAGTGCGACAGCACGTTTCCGACACCGGCCGTATCGGCGCGCAAGGGATCCCGGGCTCCAGGCGGAACGAGGTGCAGGCCGCAGGCTTCAGCCGCTTCCACCACCACCTCTCCCGGCTGCGTCCACAGACACCGGGCGGTGATCGGCTCCCCGAGCGGGCCGGTGGTGGGGACCTGATCTTCGCGTCCGCCTGCCGCCGCCTCGAGCGCCTCGAGCAATCCGGGACCACCATCGGACAGGGGCAGCACCCGGACCTCGGCCTCGGGCCAGGCCTCGAGGACTCCGGCCTCGAGCGCAGCCGCAACCTCTGAGGCACAGAGACTCTCTTTGAATGCCGTCGGACAAACGAGAACGCGCACGGTGTCTTCCGCAGTTCGGAAACGGGGATGTACAGGTCGTGAAGGTACCTTCACGAATCCGGTCGCGCAGGATGACGTGCGCCCGTAATCTGGTGCCATGTTCTCAGCCATGGACTCGACTCTGGTCATCGGACACCGCGGCGGCGCAGGTGCCGCGCCGGAAAACACCGTCGTCGCCATCCAGCACGGGATCGCCGCCGGAGCCGACGCGATCGAGTTCGATATCCACGCCACCCGGGACGACCGGATCGTCGTGATCCACGACGACACGCTCGAGCGGACGACAGACGGGACCGGGACGGTCGAGGAGCTGACGCTGGACGAGCTCCGACAATTCGATGCGGGATACCGATTCACGCCCGATCTCGGTCGCAGCTTCCCGTTCCGCGGCACCGGGGTCGGAATTCCCACGCTGGAGGAGGCCGTCGAAGCGTGCGACGGCCGCCCGATCGTCTGCGAGATCAAGACCCCCCGGGCGGGACAGGCGCTGGCGGCGTGGTTGCCCGGAAAGCCTGTGCGCGAGCGGATGATCGTCGGCGGATTCGACATCGAGGCCGTCCGTCCCGCGGCGTCCGTGGCCCGGTGGCGCTGCGCCAGCCGGCGGGACCTGACGCCGTTCGTGTTGCTGGGGAAGCTGGGTATCCCTGCCCGAATGTCTGCAGACGTCGCCGCCGCGATGGTTCCGGTGCGAAAAGGACTCGTGCGTGTCGTGACGCGTGGATTCGTACGCCGCTGCCACGAGGCGGAAGTCGGCGTGCACGTATGGACGGTGAATCGGCCCGACGAGATGCGGCTGCTGCTCGGGCTCGGCGTCGACGGGTTGATCAGCGACTTTCCGGCGATCGCTCGCCGGATCCTCGAGGAACGCAGGGCTCACGGCTCGACCGGAGCTGTGAACCTCGAACCCGCCCCTGAATGAACCCGCGACCCTCCAGTCGGTAGACAGATGAGCGTGGACGGCGGCCGTGCGGCCGAGAGGCGGAACCGAGTGGGAGGAGGCGGGGTCATGACGAGTCAGGTCTGGGACGAATACCGGAGGCGGTGGAGCCGGCGTGAGTTCGTGTGGACTGGACTGGGAGCGATCGCCGCGCCGATGCTGGTCGGCTGCAGCAATTCGTCGCCGACCACCCCGACCCCGGCTGCCAGTCCGCGGCTCTCGGCAAGACCGGGAGTACCGACGATTCCGGCGGCCCCCGGCAAGACCGCGCTAGGACTCGGGACCCCCCGGGACGGTTTCATGTACGTCCCTTCCGGCTACTCCCCGGACAGTCCGGCTCCGCTGTTCGTGGCCCTTCATGGCTACGGTGCGGACTCCGAGGACTGGTCCGGTTACATCGACCATGCCGAAGCACGCGGATTCGTCCTGCTGGCGCCGGAGTCCCGATCGATCAGCTGGACCGATGCAGATTCCATCGGCCCCGACGTGGCGTTCATCGACGCCGCTCTGCAGCACACGTTCGACCGGTGCCGAATCGACCCAGCCCACATCGCGTTTGCCGGGTTTTCGGACGGAGCCTCCTACGCCGTGTCGCTCGGAGTATCGAACGGGGACCTGTTCACGAACTTGCTCGTGCACTCGGGAGGGTTCTACTGGCCGGGCTCGCCGATCGTCGGTAAGCCCCCGGTCTACCAGTCACACGGCACGAACGACCAGATTCTCCCCATGACCCTGGCCCGCGACATCGAATCCCAGCTGCTCAGCGAAGGCTACGACGTGACGTTCGATGAATTCGTCGGTGGCCATCAGCTGCTGCCGGCAACCACTCAGGCCTCCCTGGACTGGTTCCTCGATGTCGGCTGACCCACGTAGATTGGGGCGTGCCGCAAAGCCGTAATCGCCCGTCAGCAGGAGGCCGTTTGAGCGCCCGCACCATCCTCCACGTTGACATGGACGCGTTCTTCGCCGCCGTGGAGGAGCGCGAGGATCCTTCATTGCGCGGCAAACCGGTCGTGATCGGGGCCGACCCCAGGGGTGGCAAGGGACGTGGAGTCGTCTCGACCGCGAACTACGAAGCGCGAAAGTATGGTGTCGGCTCGGCTATGCCGATCGGCGAGGCCTGGCGCCGCTGTCCTCAGGCCGTGTTCCTCACCCCGCGTGGAAAGCTGTACGGTGCCGCGTCGCGGGCGATCTTCGAAATCTTCGGACACTACACCGAGCTGGTAGAGGGTCTGAGCGTGGACGAGGCGTTCCTCGACGTCACCGCCAGCCAGCGGCTGTTCGGTGACGGTCCGACCATCGCGCAGGCGATCAAGAACGATATCAGGGAAGATCAATCCCTAACCGCGTCAGTCGGTGTCGCGAGCTCGAAGTACGTGGCCAAGGTAGCGAGCGATCTCGAGAAACCGGACGGTCTCGTGGTTGTCGAACCAGGCACGGAGGCCGAATTTCTGGCTCCCCTCGACATCAAGCGGCTCTGGGGCGCGGGCCCGAAGGGCCAGCAGGCGTTGCGAGGCCTGGGGTGCAGAACGATCGGGGACGTAGCTGTTCTGGATCCCGCCGTCCTGGTGCGACGGTTCGGGGAGGCGGGCGGTCTGCACTTCCACCGGCTGAGTCGTGGACTCGACGAGCGGCGGGTGAACCCGGATCATGAACGAAAGTCGCTGGGCAAGGAGCGGACATTCGGCGAGGACGTAACGGACCGGAGGGTCGTCGAGCGCAAGCTGCTCGGGCTATGTGAAGGCGTCGCGGCAGCGCTGCGCCGGAAGAAGCTTGCCGGTACGACGGTAACGGTGAAGCTGCGGTTCGAAGGCTTCGAGACGATTACCCGCCGCCGCACGCTCGAGGCGCCGGTCAACACCTTCGAGCACCTGTGGCCCGCTGCGCGGGAGCTGTTCAGGGAGGCGGACCGGCCGAAGCAAAAGGTCCGACTGATCGGGGTCACGGTGTCCGGGTTCGACGCCGCCCCGCCTCAGCTGGGCCTGTTCGAGACCCCCGGGCCCGACCTCGACCACCGCGTGGCGGAGGTGGTGGACCGGCTCTCGGAACGCTACGGTCGGGGGACGGTCACCCGCGCTGCCATGCTAGAGGAGAAGCGGAAAAGCTGAGCACGAGAGAGAGTGATGACGATGCCTGAGCTGCCGACCCGCGAGGACGCCCTCGCCCTGATGCACGAGTATACGGATAACGAAAACCTCAGGAAGCACATGTACGCGGTAGAGGCGGCGATGCGGGCCTATGCCCGGAAGTTCGGCGAGGACGAGGATCTGTGGGGCCTCACCGGCCTGATCCACGACTTCGATTACGAGCGCTTTCCCAACGAATCGTTGAGCGCGACCGAGGAACATCCGTCGAGCGGTGTGGCAATCCTCCGCGACCGCGGCTGGCCGGAGGAGATCCTGCACGCGGTGATGGCGCACGCGGAGCACACGGGCATCGCTCCCGAGACGCTGATGGCGAAGACGATCCGGGCCGTGGACGAGCTGACCGGCTTCGTGATCGCCTGTTCCCTGGTGCGACCGACAGGGATCTCCGACCTGAAATCGAAATCCGTGAAGAAGAAGCTGAAGGACAGGTCCTTTGCGGCCGCGGTGAACCGCGATGAGATCCGGGAATACACCGAGGTGATCGGCGAGGACATGACCGCGCACATCGATTTCGTGATCGAGGCGATGCGCGGCATCGCCGACACGCTGGAGCTGGAAGGCAATGCGTAGACCGCGTCCGATCCACACCGTCATCGAGCCGTTCCGCATCAAGAGCGTCGAGCCGATCCGGATGACCACGCCGGAGGAGCGCGACCAGAAGATCGTCGAAGCCGACTACAACGTGTTCCTGCTGGATGCACGAGATGTGCTCATCGACCTGCTCACCGACAGCGGCACGGGTGCCATGAGCGCAGGCCAGTGGGCCGGCGTGATGCGCGGCGACGAGTCCTATGCGGGGAGCGACAGCTTCTACCGGTTCCGCGACGCGGTGCAGGACATCACCGGCCTCAGGCACGTGATCCCCACGCACCAGGGCCGGGCGGCGGAGAAGATCCTGTTCACCACCGTGTGCGAGCCCGGGGACGTGATCCCGAACAACACGCACTTCGACACGACGCGCGCCAACATCGAGTTCACCGGAGCGACGGCGCTGGATCTGCCGGGCGCTGCCGGGGAGGACTTTTCCAGCCGGGCTCCGTTCAAGGGAGACATGGATGTCGAAGCGCTGGAGCGGGTGCTTGCCGACCCGCCGGGGCGCATCCCGCTGTGCATGATCACCGTCACCAACAACTCGGGCGGCGGGCAGCCCGTGTCGATGGGCAACCTGAAGGCCGTCGCCGAGGTCTGCCGGAGGCACGAGGTTCCGCTGTACATCGACGCCTGCCGGTTCGCCGAGAATGCGTTCTTCATCCAGCAGCGCGAGGAGGGGTACGGGGAGACGCCCCTGATCGACATCGCCAGAGAGATGTTTTCGTTCGCCGATGGGGCTACGATGTCGGCCAAGAAGGATGGCATGGCCAACATCGGCGGCTTCCTGGCCACGAACGACGACGTGCTGGCCGCTCAGGAGAAGGATCTTCTGATCCTCACCGAGGGCTTCCCGACCTATGGCGGGCTGGCGGGACGGGACCTCGAAGCGGTGGCGATCGGCCTGTACGAAGCCCTGGATCCCGACTACCAGCGCTACCGGATCGCATCGACGGCCTACCTCGGCAAGCATATCTCCGACCATGGCGTGCCGATCGTGCAACCACCTGGCGGACACGCGATTTACATCGATGCCGCAGGGATGCTGCCGCACATTCCGGCGCTCGAATATCCGGGCATTTCGAATATCCGGGCATTTCGCTCACCGTGGAGCTGTACCGGGAGGCCGGAATCCGGGGAGTCGAGATCGGGAGCGTGATGTTCGGAGCGAAGGACCCGGTCACCGGCGAGCCGGTACCGGCCCGCAGCGAGCTGGTGCGACTGGCCATCCCGCGACGGGTGTACACGCAAAGCCACATCGACTACGTGGTCGAGGCGATCCTCAACGTGTACGACCGGCGCGAGGAGATGGGCGGGTATCGGATTACCTACGAGCCCCCGTTCTTGAGGCACTTTTCGGCGAAGTTCGAGCCGAAATGAGGGCGCGTGGACTTTGATTCAATGAATGATCCGGGTCAATAATGGAGAAACCGAATTTTCTGGGTGTTGGAGGGGTCAAGTGCGGCTCTACCTGGCTTTCGGAATGTCTGAGGGATCACCCCCAGATCTTTCTCAGCAGTCCAAAGGAGCTGAGCTATTTCGGTGGTAAGTTCGCTGACAGGTCGATCGAATGGTACCTGTCGCACTTCGAGGGCAGCGACGGATTCAAAGCGGTTGGAGAGTATTCTCCAGGGTACTTGATGCACGCCGGCACCCCTGAGCGAATCAGGGACAGTCTCGGCATCATCAGAACTATCGTGATCCTGCGCAATCCGGTGACGCAGTTCGTTTCGCATTTCAAGATGTGGGTCAAGAACGGGCGCTTCCCGAGGACCGACCAGCTGGACATGACGGTTCTGGATCGAGTTGCCACCGACAAGCTGTCACTCCTGACTCACGGCAAGTGTCACGACAATCTCGAAAATTT
>JBDGUY010000052.1:0-10848 GCA_039585935.1 Gemmatimonadota bacterium | reverse complement strand
GGTCAGAAGCTGGTGACCCAGCTGATCACGAAGGTCCGCTTCGGATTGGGTCGGAAGAATGACGCATTGGCGAACTCGGCGTACAGCTCGTTCGTCAGGTTTTCCACACCGATCATCAGATTGTGCGATGTCATCCCGTAGTTGAACAGGCGTACTCCCCCACGCAGGTGCATGACCGTGAAGGCGGGAATGGTGCAGTCCGTGCCGTCGCCTCCTGCCGCGGTCGCACCACAATTCCGGTCCACCTGGGTACCGATGAGAGATCCGGAGTTCTTCTGCTCGCCATTGTGGCGGAACTGGAAAGCGGCCCAGAACTTTCCGGCGGGTTGACGATATGCCAGTTCGGCCGTGACTCGATTGGAGTAGGAGTCGCCAACAGGGTTGTTCCTGTCGAGATCCACGCCGTCCTCGGAGGTCGGACTCAGGTCGTCGCCGTCCAGCCAGGTGTAGGTAGCTCCGATGGTGAATCCCACCACCGGCTGCCACTCCGCCAGCAGTTCGACGCCTTTGACCCGGATCTTGGCCACATTCACGTTCTGGAATGCGGGAAACGGTCCGACCGTGCTGTCCGGAATCTGCGCGATCCGGATTCCATCCTTGATCTCGTTCTGGAAGTAGAAGCCCTCGAAAGCGACGTTTGACCGGCGGTACTTGAGCCCGAGATCGAAGTTTACGCTCGTCTCGGGATCGAGATTGGGATTTGAGATCTGGTAGCCGCCGCCTTCAGGAGTCGCACCGTCGAAGAACAACTCGATCAGGTTCGGAGACCTGAATCCACGGCCCACGTTTCCCACCGCGTGCAGACTCGGCATAATCTCCACGAGCAGGTTGGCGGCGCCCACGAACTGATTGTTCTCACTCGACTCCGGTAGCGCTCCGAACCCATCCGTGGGCTTCGGGGTTGCCTTATCGCTCTGGTAGCGTCCGCCGACGATTAACCCGACCCGGTTCCCGAGCTGCAGGTCAACCTGGGCGAAAACACCGCCACGCTCGTACACCGCGTTGGGTACATTCGATACGCTGTCCTCACTAACCATTGGCGGGACGAATTCGGGCGGTCCGAATTCCAGGGCGGTACGACTCAGGTCGTCATTGAACGAGTCGTCGCGGTAGTAGTCACCACCGTAGGTGAGCAGGTGCCTTCCGAACAGGAGCTTCGACGCCTCTCCGCGGAGGCCGAATCCCTCGAGGTCCGTGTAGTTTCGATTCTGAATCCGAATCGCGGTCGAGGGCCCGAACGGATCGTAGATCTCGATATTCTGCGAGAACGTCCGCTCGTTGTTCATGTACGAGGCCGAGACCTGTGCCCGGTCGAATAGCGGCGTACCCAGGTTGTTGCCCCGGTAGGCGAGCGAGAAGCGGTCGACTTTCTGATCCGGATAGTACAGGCGGATAAGTGGATCGTCGGGCTGATCCAGATCGGCGTTCGACACGTATCCGAATCCCGCGTTATCTGCCCGGTAGAAGTCGCCCTTGACGAGGATCTTCTGGTCCTGATCAAAGGCGTAGTCGAGATAAAGACCGTATGACTGGTCTTCCACCCCTGAGTCCAAGACGTCAACATCGTCGTCGAATGAAATGTCCCCGAAAGTACCGTCCGGAGATTGATAGTCCTTGGTGTTCCGGTACGACGCGGAAACGCCATATCCGAAATGCCCTGACCGGCCGTAGATCTCGCCACTGGGCCATATCTGTTCGCCCTGGTCACGCCAAGACAAACTGAGGTTTCCCCTGAATTCGTCACCTCCGAAGAAAGGTGGGGCCTCGTTGGCCAGCATATTGATCACGCCGCCGATCGCGTCGCTGCCGTACAGCACCGATGCGGGACCACGCACGACCTCTACTCGCTCGACTTTCGTGACGTCAACGATGGCCGGAAGTTCTCCGAAATCAGCTTGCCGACGAGCGTTGTTCAGCCTCAGGCCGTCCTCGAGCAGCAGGATCCGCTGACCTCGCTGACCTCGAATCGTCGGTCTGGCCTGGTTCGCGCCCACCCCGTTGATGTCGACACCGGGGAGATCCCGAATCAGATCTGCAGCGTTGTTCGGCCTCTGCTCCTTGATCGCCACCGTATCGACCACTGAAACGGGAGCAGAGGTCTCGAATATCCCTCTCTCTTCCCGCGTCGCCGTGACGTTGATCGGATCCAGAAGAATCGGCTGGAGCGGAATCGTGTCCGCGCGGGCCGAATCCGGCTTCTCTTGCGGTGTTTCCTGGATCGCGAGTGCCGGAGCGGCAGCGGAAAGTGGAGTCGTGGAAATCAGTTGCGGAACCAGAACGAACAGCGCGACGGCGAAGGGGGCCGTGGATCTCTGGAGCCTCATTCGGACCGCAGCGCGCTCTGCAAACGAGATTGCGAGCACGGTGTCCTCCAAGGAACGATCTGAAGTTAAAAAAACTTCGGCGGAGCACCCCTACGGGAGTGCCCCGCCGGTTAGAAGGAGAGCGTGGGAATATTCTACAGGAGGGTCGGAGGTCGGCACACTCGCAAATCTACCCAACGCGCATCAGTAATCTTACTTACCGTTTTTCGTTCGGATTCTCAGTCCGCGTCGTCAAGAAGACCGTGCTCCAGCGCGAACCGCGTAAGTCCGGCAACGGTGCGAATCTCGATCTTTCGCATCAGGCTCTCGCGGTGGCTTTCGACGGTACGGCGACTGATCCCGAGCTCGAACGCGATCTGCTTGTTGCTGTTCCCGCCGGCCACCAGCCGCAGAACCTCGCGTTCGCGGGCAGTGAGGAGCTCCAGCGGGTCCCCAGCTCCGGATGAACCGCCCCGCAGGGCGTCGGTGAGCCGGGTCGCCACCGCCGGACTGAAGAACGAGTCCCCGGCGTGAACGGTCCGCACGGCCTGGCGCAACAGCGCCGGGCCGGCGTCGTCTTTCAGCAGATAGCCCGCGGCTCCCGCGTGAACAGCCCGCATCACGTACTCGGTCTCGTCGTGCATGCTGAGGATCAGGATCTTCAGGGTCGGGCGTTCGTCCCGCAGCCGCCTGGCAGCCTCGAGACCCGACAGCTCGGGCATCGAGATGTCCAGGATCGCGACGTCCGGCTCCGTCTCTTCGATTGCGGCGATCGCCTGTTTGCCGTCGGCGGCTTCGGCCACAACATCGAAACCGGGGTCATCATCAAGCACGCGACGGATTCCCTCTCGCACCAGGGCATGATCGTCGGCGATCACTACCCGAATTGGCTTCTCGCTCATCCCTTCGTCTCCTGTTGATCGATCCTGTCGGGTGACCGGTCCGGCTCGGAACCAGAGCCAGATTCCGAACCAGACACCGGGATCCTGACCCGGAGCATCGTCCCGTCCTGTTCGCGACCCTCCAGCTCGACCGAGCCGCCCAGGGCCAGCGCTCGCTCGCGCATCCCCGCCAGACCCATCCGCCCGTCCGCCAGGGTATCCAGGTCGTCGGCCGGTGGCCCCCGTCCGTCATCGCGCACGGCCAACGTCAACTCGATACCATCATACGACAGGTCGACCTCTACAGCCGATGCCTCGGAATGTCGCGCCACATTCGACAGGGCCTCCTGCAGGGCCCGGAACAGGGCCAGTTCCGCCGCCGAGGACAGGGGAGGTATCGTGTCCGGAGCGTTGATCGTTACCGGTATCCCCATCTTCCCGGCAAAGTCCCCCCCCAGCGCCCTGAGGGCGGGAAGCAATCCGAGATCGTCCAGAAGCGACGGCCTGAGATTCCGAGCCACGGCTCGAATGCTCCGGATCCCTGAGCCGACAAGATCCATCGCCCGATCCAGAACGGGACGCTGATCTTCCTCAGCCGACTCGCGCGCCATGCCCAGCTGGAGTTTGACCGCCGCGAATACCTGGGCGCTTTCGTCATGCAGCTCTCGCGACAATCGACGACGTTCTTCTTCCTGGTGATGTACCATTCGCGTGGCGAGCCGCTCCAGGTCTGCCTTTCGGTCCTCCAGCTTCTGATACATGTCGGCGTTGGCCAGCGCGGCACCGACCTGGTGTCCGAGAGCCAGCAGGAACGGCGTGTCGAGCACCGCGAACGGATCACGTGAGCTCCCGACCACGAGCAGGACACCCTGAATCGTCTCGCCCCGAAAGATCGGGAGCGCCGCGGTATAGGCATGGCCGGGATCGTCCGGGGACCCCGGCCAGTCTCTCAGGACTTCCGGTTCGCCCGACTCCACGACCCGGGCGATGGCGACTTCCGCGGAACCACCGGGGTCCTCCTCCACCCAGCCCCGGCAGAGCCCGGCTCCCCGCAGAAACGTCCCGGAACGGAAGCTGTAAACGGCAGCCCCGAGCACGGCGGGCAACGTAAGGAGCCTCGCGAGAAGGGCGTCCAGCACCTCGTCCTCCCCCGCCCCGCTCTGCAGATCGCCGGACAGCCCCGACAGCACCGACAATCCCCGGTACTGGTCTTCCAGCACGAGAAGCAGGATTCCGGCACCGATCGCCAGTTCGAACACGATGTCCAGGTAGTAGCCCCACGGATTCCAGGCTCCCCGCGCCCGCAGGAACGGGTAGTCCAGATGATGGAGGCTCCACAGGAAGAACGCCGCTGCGGTTATGGCTGCCGGGAGTGAGCCAAGCCGGCGGTGGTGCCGCCACAAGACGACGCCCGTCCAGAATGTGGCGATGCTGAGGAACAGCACTGCCGGACCGGCCGCGAGGAAGAAATTGTCCAGCCGGTAGATGGCGATGTACGACCACAGCGGCGGAAACACCACGAGTACCCAGTATCGGTCCCTCCACTGCACCTGTTCGCTGAACACGAGCGAGGCCCACAGAAATGCCAGCGCCGTCCAGCCGGTAAGCACCTGGTGCCAGTACAGCCAGCCCCAGTGCTCGCTGACCAGGAAGCTGATGATCGCGCCGAGTCGCAGGGCGTACAGGAACCACGCCAGGGCCCAGAGTACGAAGTACGCCTTGTGATAACGTGCGTATAGATACAGGCAGATTGTGACGAGGCCGATCGTAATCCCGGCCTGGAGAAAGGCTGCCGCGAGCTCCGTGGCGTCGTGTGGGGTCATCGTCATATCCTGCATGGCGATCAAACAGACGGACCCGCCCAGCCTACCGCAAGCCGCGAGGGGCGGGAGACGTCGCCGCCCCGGGAGACACAGATCATGAACGACGGACGCCGAATCCTCCTCCTCAGCACCTCCACCGTTCACGGCAGCGGCTTCCTGGAGTACTGCTCGCAGGAGATCGCCGATCATTTCCGGGAGTGCCGGAGCGTCGTGTTCGTCCCGTATGCGAGTCCCGGGGGGATGTCATACGACGATTACACCGATCGCGTCGCACGACAGTTCGCTACGCTCGATCTGGATGTGTCGGGCATCCATTCCAGCCCGGATCCCGCCGCGGCCGTCCGGAACGCCGCGGGGCTGTTCATCGGGGGCGGCAATACCTTCCTGCTCTTGCGTGAGCTGTACCGGCAGGATCTGCTGCGGCCCATCAGGAGCCGCGTCGAAGAAGGAATGCCGTACATGGGGTCGAGCGCCGGCTCGAACGTCGCCGGGATGACGATCGGGACGACCAACGACATGCCGATCGTGCATACCCCTTCTTTCGATGCACTGGGACTCGTCCGGTTCAACCTGAATCCGCACTATCTCGATCCCGATCCTGACTCGACGCACATGGGAGAAACGCGGGAGACGCGGATCCGGGAGTTTCACGCGCAGAACGCGGAGTCCGTGATCGGACTGCGCGAGGGGGCCTGGCTTCGCGTGGCCGGAGAAGCGATTCAGCTCAAAGGCGGCAGCGGAGCCCGCCTGTTCAGGCGTGACCGGGAGCCCGAAGAACTGACCCCCGGTTCCGATCTCTCAGAATCGTTGCGGGAAAGAACTCGCTAGATTCGCCATTCGATTCCGAGCACGGGAAGGATCGGAATCGAACCAACGGCTCTCGGCTCGAGACCAGGATCCCCGTCTGACTGGTAGAACAGCGCGTCGTTGCGATCGAGCGCATTGATGATGCGGAAGTACGGAAACAGCGTCTGTTCGCGACCGAGGAATCGGGCGCGAATCCGGCCCGTCGCCTGGATGTTGAGACGCAGATATGAACCCTGCGGGGACCGGATGACCACGGGAGTCGGAACCGGTACGGGAACGGAGAACACTGGCGCCGCAGATCCAGAGGCGCTTGAGGCACGAGCGGCGGCACTGGCGTCGCCATCGCCGGATTGCGGGGCGAAGCTGCCCGGTCTGTCCACACGCGGAATCGAACCGAATTCGAGGCCCTGCCCGTAGGACAGCTCAGCGTCGAGTTGCACGCCACCGTTGAATCCCTTGGTGAAGCCACCTCGCAGCAGGTGGCGACCCGAATAGAGGTCCGTGTCGGGAGCCGCATCGTTCACCGTCCACCCCCAGCCGAGTGAGTAGGACCCCCAGAACTGGAATGCGCCCAGCGTCTGCCGGAGCCAGACATCCACACCTGCGTAGCGCAACGATCCACCGAGCAGATCCGGAATGCCGCCCATGTTCTTCCAGTACCCCTCCACACGCAGTTCCGAGCCGGGATGGGGCGAATGCGTCACGGCGAGCAGAAAGTGGTCTGAACTGGCGGCCGCGATGTTCGTGAACGACGGAACGTTCGGTTCGAGCTCCGATTCGTCGGCCGGAGCATCAGAAACGGCGAGCCGTCTTCCGCCTGAAGTCACCATGAGCTGGCGGTACCGACCGGCAGACAGGCTCACGAGCAACTCCGGCATGGCAAAAACGTCGACCCTGATCCGCGGCGATAGCCCCTGGCCGAGATCATCGGAGAACGTAGTCGCTCGCAGTCCGGCCGAAAGGTGGACGAATTTCGTGACCGGCCAGCCTCCCTCCAGGTAGGCCGACAGCGCGTTCGCGTCCGCACGCTGCCGGAGCTGGAACGAGTCGTCGGCCACATCGACCGTGCCCGTGAACAGGGTTCGCTGCTCCAGCCGATCGAGGTGGATGCCATACCCCACCGAACCCCGGCCCCAGCCCTCGGACAGATCAGCAGTGAGCAAAGAGCGACGGGTAACCCCATCCGCAGTCAGAGGAATCTCACCCCCGATCGGAAGTCGCGTCTCGAATTCACCGAACGCTCCCCCCAGCTCGGCCCGACCGATCGACAGGTCGCCCTTGAAGCGCAGGGCCGCCGCCCGGTTTCCCCAGCTGGGCGACACGATCTCCGGATCATCGGGATCGATGAACACCGTTTCCCGGTTCCAGTAGCCGCTGACCAGAACCGTGTCCCCTTCGGCTACCTTCACGTCGAGACGGACGAGCCCGTCAGAGTATTCCTGTGGAAACCCTCCTTCGATGAACGGCTCCGCTCCCGCGCCGTGCAGAGTCCGAGCCGATACCAGCCAGGAGGCCCGTCCCGGTGATCCTCCCTCCGCAATGCCACCGGCGGACAACATGTCCACGTAGAGGGTCGCGTGTGCAGGCGAACCGAAACCGGGCCGACTCTCCAGCAGCAGCACATCCGACAACCCCCCGTCCCAGCGTGGCGATACTCCGCCCTGGAGCCGGGCGGCGTGAGTGACGCTCGGCGCCACGCTGGGCTGGATCAGGCCACCGAGATGGAAGGGAGCCTGGACCGGAGCGCCGTCGAGCAGAACGAGATCGAGTGCCGCACCGGCGCCCCGCACGAACAGCACGTTATCCGGCGCCGGTGGATCCGGACCGAGCATTACGTTTGCCGCGGCCGCGAGACCCGCCTCCGCAACCCCCGGCGTAGCGTCCAGTACACGTACCTCAGCCGTTCCGACCGTGACCGGTTCAGGTTCGGATACGAGCGTATCGGAGTGGTGAAAGGGAGATGCCCTGGCCTCCACCGCCGGCATTTCCACCGGGCGAAGTGTGAGCAGGAAATCTACCTCGAGCGTGCTTCCGTCGGGGAGATCGACACTCACTTCGAGTGGATGGAAGTCGATCCGGGTGGCACGCACACGACGCTCACCGGGAGCGACGTCCCGGAACAGGTAAACTCCGTCGCGGTTGGTGATCGTGGAGCGGTCGTCACGGATCAACGTGACGAGAGCGTTGGGCAGGGGCCGTCCGTCGGTAGCATCGCGGACCACGCCCGTGACCGTCCCGGGGACAGACCCCGGTCCGGCCTGCAACGCGAGCCCTGCCAGGATCAAGAATCCGGCCGCCATGCCGTCCCCTCCGCCGGTGCGTCAGGCGGGGACGGACGGAGTTACATCCTCCGACCGATCAGCTGCCCACCCGCAACACCACTTCGTCTTCCGGAGCGCCGCTCGGGTCGCCGGAACGACGCAAACCGTCCGGTGACGCGACCAGCGTCCGCTTCCCATCCACCTCAACGGTGGCAGAATTCAGTCCGCGAGGCAACTCGATGAGGATTTCACCGACGGTCGAAATGCCCGTCCCGACTACGAACAGGCTGCCCGGCCCGACCGAGAATCGGGCTCCGTTCAGCCCTGAGAGCAGCCTCGCGCGAACATCAGGACCGGATCCGAATCGTACCCTGATCGTCGATCCGTCCGCGAAGCGACGGATGCTGACGGACACACGGCCATCGACCGGTGTTACGGTAATCGACCCGATTCCGGGCGCGGGGGGCTGCGATTGGTCAACTGTACGCGCCGGCACTTCGACCATGGCCGGCTCTGATCGAACCGCTGTCAGCCGTTCGATCAGCTCGCGAAGCGGAGAACCGGGCACCACCGCCGCGGCCGCTCCGGAGGCCAGAAGCAGAAGGATGGCAGCGCGAGACAGGGCACGGCGCCCGAACCTGGCGCGCCGAGCCGTCGCCGTCCGTTCCCGCCGGAGCAACGACGGCAGTGATTCCGCCGGGGCCGGGCGATCAATCGGAACGTCGAGTTCCCGGATGGTCCGGCGGAATTCCTCGCCCGCCATGCGCAGCTCACCCAGCCGGACGCGGCAGTCGGTGCACACCATGAGGTGCTCCGCCACCACGGCAGCCTCGTCACGCTCCAGCTCCGCGTCGAGATACGCCTGCAGTTCGCCGTCAGTCCGATGATTCATCGGTGCCATCCCGTGCCGCCCAGGCGGCTGAAAACCTGCGAAGCGCCCGTGCAATCAGGGCGCCGACAGATGTCTGCTTCACGCCGATCGCTTCCGCGATCTCGCTGTACCGAAGTCCTTCCTCTCGCATCAGCAGGATCGTCCGGTCCCGCTCCGACAGAGTCGCCAGCACGCCGCGCACGATTTCGATGCGTTCGGCTCGTTCGGCAGCCTGCCCCGGCAATTCGGGGACAGTCGGCAATGGCGGGTGCTCCGCCAGCAATCGCCTTCGCCGCTTCTGCTTTCGTGCCCGATCACGAGCCAGATTGCCGGCAACCACGAACAGCCAGGGCCGAATCTCGCCGTCCGGCAGATCCCGGTCGAGGAGGCGGACGAACGCCTCCTGAGCCAGGTCTTCGGCGGCGTCCGGATCTCCGGTGAACCGCAAGGAGAACCGGTACAACGCCGGGTAGTGCAACCGGAAGGCGTCCTGAACGTCCACGACCCTCGCCCGCTCTCGACTCCCCCGACTCAGCCGGGTGCACGGGTCATCCGAGCACCGTCGTCCGGGGCGGTGGCGCCGGGTAGACGCCGTTCATGGTCGCCTACCCGATAACGTTCGAGGAGTGCCTGAAGTGACAGTCTCACGGGGGTGAAGCGGGTCCGGCCAGGAAGATGTGAGAATGGGCGGGGGGCCGATTCGGCCCCCCCGCCCCCGCACCCGGATTCCGTTCTCGGAAGGAGCTTGCAGCCCGTCCAAGCGGGCCTCGGTCGCCCTACTCTACCAGCTGAAGTGACTTGAACAGGGGCCCTGCCGTGGTCTTGACGTGAGCCGGAGCAGGCTGCGGACTCGTGTACCCGACCCATCTGGCGTTCACGTTCTTTCCCTGGATCGACTCGACGAAGATCCCGGCGAAGTTCGTGAACTTGAACGGCTTGGCACCAAGCTCCGGAGCGTCCGACGGGTCGAACATCGGAAGAGGTCGGACTCGCGGGCTGGATCGACAATTGGACACTTCCGCCGAGTACTCCTGGCCTCGATCCACGATACAGTCGATCACGTCGTTCCACGACGCGGATGGATCCTGGTTGATGAGATCGTCGAAGCCCTGCATAGTCGGACCCGACATGTTGCCCGGCTCCGTGTCCACCTGGATCCCGACGAAGAACACCTTGGAAGGATCAATGCAGTTCATCACGCTGTAGCGGTAGTCGTCGGCTCCGAAGTATTCCGACGGCCGCCAGGGATAGTACCAGGAGCCGTTCAGGCCCGCGTTCGGTTGGTTCGAGGTGAGCGTGAACGGCGTCCCGATGTCTCGCTCATCGTATCCGGTGTAAGAGGGGTTGTATTGCGGGGCATCCAGCGTGCCCGTGAACCAGGGAACGTAGTAGTCCCCAAGCTCCGGATCGAAGGTCTGGCTGCCATTGCCGGGTCCGCCCGCCTCATGCCAGCGATCAGGAACTGCCACGGGAAGCGGACAGTTGACGCCGCCGGCGGCAGAGGCTCTTGCTGTCGCGTCCACGCCGATGTCGACTTCGGTCACACCGAACATGCGTGCGAAGAACGTCCCGACTGCCGAACCTCGCTCGGCGGTGAGCAGGACATTGACCTTGACGAGATCGTCCTCGAGATCCACGCTCACGTCTTCCGGCAGCACCACGGCGAACTCTCCATCGACCGTATTCATGGAGCCGAAACGTGTAGCATACAGGGTGGCGAGCTCGCTGTTCTTCGGTGATTCGATCAGCGCCGCGGCGCCCGCGAGCGCCGCTCCATCCGCCGCCCGCTGCGCTTCCGCCTTTGCCGTAAACAACATCCCGACATCGATCGCCAGTGCACACACGGAAGTGAGCGCCAGCATGCTCCCGGCTGCAAGGAAAAGCGCAACTCCGCGTTCGTCC
>JBDGUY010000051.1:0-13504 GCA_039585935.1 Gemmatimonadota bacterium | reverse complement strand
CGCTCGAGCTCGATATTCCTGTCTTCCTGGCGAGGCAGCAGAGAATTCCAGGCCGAATCGACCAGGCCGCCCAGGGAAATATCATCAGGCTCGGGAGTCCAGACACCGGACTCGATGCGGGACAGATCGAGGAGATCGTCGATCAGAGACTGCATTCGTTCGACGTTGGCCAGGATTCGGCCGGCGAATTCCGTGGACTGCTCGTCCGGGAGGTCGCCGTCAGCCAGCGGCTCAGCGAACCCACGCATGTTCGTGAGCGGTGTCTTGAGCTCGTGCGACACATTCGCCACGAAATCGCGGCGGACTCCCTCGAGCTGGCGAGTCCGGGTGAGGTCCTGGATCACGACCAGAGCCCCGACATCGAGAGGGAGCGCCGACAGGAGAATCGTGCGCGGTCCCAGTTCCGATTCGTGTCTCGACTCCGATCCGGCGAGCGCCGACTCGATCGCCTCCCGGTTGCGGGGATCACGAAACAGGCTCGCCAGGCGGCTGCCTTCGATCTCACGGCGGCCGACCCAGGTCTCGAACGCCTGATTCACTCTCCGGATGTGGCCGTCCGGATCCACGACGGCGAGCCCGGTATCCAACCGGTCGAATACGGTCTCCAGATCGGATCGCTCTGCTTCGAGAGATGTGAATCGTTCTTCGAGCCGGCCGGCCATCTCGTCGATGGCCTGCCCGAGCACCGACAGGACTCCATGGCCCCCGCCGCCGGTACGCCGCCCGAGATCCCCGCTACCCAGGTCCCGGATCACCGAGGCCAGGCGCTCGACGGGCGCCATGCGAAAGCGGTGCAGCAGTCCCGCGAGCACCAGAGCCAGTATCAGCGCGAGCAGCGCGGTTCCAGCGGCAACCTGCCTCGCCCGGATCAGGAATTCGCGCACTTCAACGAGTGGAATCGCGACCCGTACGGCTCCGTGCGGATCCGGGACGGCCACGTACAGCAGCCGCAGAGCGATCGTCTCGCTGGCCCGGGTGTCATGTCCGATGACCCCGCTCAGAGCTGCCTCAACCTCGGGCCGGTCCGCGTGATTCTCGACGGTGGGGAGACGCGCCGGATCGATCTCGGAGTCGCCGATCACCGATCCATCTCTCGAGATCAGGGTCACGCGCAGGTCCGTGATCTCGCCGAGCCGGTCCGCGAGGGAATCGCTGAACGGTCTGTCCCGGAAGTCCTCGCCGATCAACCGGGCTGTTTGGCTCAACTGACCGACTGCGCGCTCCTCGAGCTGCGGACCCAGCTCAAACTGGGCCCACAGCAGAAACAGCCCGAACGGTATCGCCAGCACGGCTAGGATGAGCAGGAAAGTCCGGCGGGTGGACAGCACGCTCCTATTCCCCCAGATGTCGGAAGCGATATCCGATGCCGCGCACCGTCTCCAGCATCTCACCGGCGGCACCGAGCTTCGATCGCAGACGGGCCACGTGCATGTCCACGGTCCGGGTCTCTATCTGTGCGTTGGTCTGCCACGCGGTCTGCAGCAGCTGCCGGCGGGTCTGGACTCGTCCCCGCCGCTCCATGAACACTTCCAGGAGCCTGTACTCGAGTGGAGTGAGGTCGACTTCTTCGCCATCGGCGAACGCCCTGTGCGCGTCACGATCGAGTTCGACCTGGCCGAGTCTCAGTCTCCGGTTCTGTTCGACAGGCGCGGCGTGGGTCCGGCGAAGCAGCGCCTTGACCCGGAGGATCAACTCGCGGGGACTGAACGGCTTCGTGACGTAGTCATCGGCTCCGATCTCGAAGCCGCGTATCCGCTCCTCCTCCTCGCGCCTGGCTGACAGGAGGATCACGGGCGTGGCGCTCGTGCGGTCGTTCTGGCGCAGTCTCGAGAGGACTTCATACCCGTCGATGCCCGGCAGCATGAGGTCGAGGATCACGATGTCCGGTCGCTCCTCGACGGCGGTCGCAATCGCCGACTGACCATTGACCGCCGTGCTGACCCTGAAACCCTCGCGGCTGAGCTGATACACGAGGATGCTCAGGATGTCCGGCTCATCGTCGACGACCAGTACACGGGTGTCGGCCGCGCGCCCGGCGGCTGACGAGGTCTCGCTCATTTCCTGATGGACTGGAGAAGCTGCCGCAGCACTGTCGCCGGGAGATTACCGGCCCTGCTGAGCACCGCTTCCTCGGAATCCTCTACCAGGATGGCGTCCGTGTCGAATCGAGTGTCGTCGTCCCGAAACGAAATGCGTCCCCGGCACAACTCGCGGGAGGTGCGCTCGACGACGACGAACAGAGCCCAAGTGTCCTCACCATCAATGAGAGTTCCGAGCTCGAACTCCCTGGCGGCCGCGTCCCAGATGTGAAGCTGCGGGGGGTCTTTGTCCTGGCCGGGTCCGTTATCGGTCACGTGTCCTCCGGTCCCGAGTCCGGGGAGTCGTCCACGGCTTCCTTCCACAGTCCGATGAGAATCGGTTCGAACCGCTCCGGGTGCTCACGATACTCGGCGGCCCACTCGGCGAATGCTGGCAGGGGTATGCTGTCACGGAGTTTCGCCGAAACGATGCGCATCTTCTCCTGAAATCCGAGGGAGGCGAGATCGAGGCCCGCCTCGCTCGCCGCCTCCTCGAGAAACTGGTAGGTGCGTTCATCGGACAGCGACATGAATACTTCGGAAATCCGGGCCGAACAGTATTCGAGATACTTGGCCCTGAGCTCAGACTCGGATGGGGGCCCGGAGTCAGACTCGTCGCGCTGCAGCCCTTCGGGCTCTTCGTTCAACTTGGATTCCGCCTGCCGAAGCCGCGAGTACGTGGAACGGCCGTCAAGTGACCGACACACCTGCGGATGTAGCGAGCGGCGGAAGAGGCGTCAAGCGCTCCGGTCGGATGGAACGTCACCAAAGAAGCCGGGGGAGGCGGCGGACCGGCGTAGCTCGTGGAACACGGCACGTCTGGCGAGACCGAGTCGGATCACCCGGGTCAGATACTCGGGGTCCCTGCGTTTCACGTCCTCGACATTCTCGGCGACATCCGCCGGAAGTTCGAGAACGAGTTCTACAGGCCGGGAATCGTGCATGACTGACGGACCTTCCCCCAAAAAGTCGCGAATTGACGCTAAGCGTGATAGAGAATGGTCGGCGGGAAACGCGCTGGAGACGTGATCTCCGCTCCCCCGTGCCGACGCTTCCCACACTACGCCGGAGCCGGTTCCGTTGCAAGTCGACAGGCGACGGTAGAGCCTGTCTACAGGTCCATAACTCTTTGTGAATGTTACAGATAAATTCTTGTGGAAAACTCTCGGCTGACTGTGGATTCCGTGTGCATAGACACGGGGAATTGTGGCGGACCGACACGAAAACCCGCGACAGATCGAACCGAAACGGGGATCAGCCCGGGGTGAAGTCCAAGAGTGGCCGAGTCGATTTTTTCAAAAAATGGAACTCCGGACCTCTGGATCATCGGCTCCACCCGTCGTTCGACCTGTCGTCGTCGGGATACACTTGCCGCGGGTCCAGTTTCACGGCGGCGAGCCCGGAACCGGCCGGCAGACGGTACACGAAATCGGGCCCGAGATTCCACATCTCGACGGGCAACCGGACCGTTTCTGTCCGGCCGTCGGACCAGACGAGCTCGAGCTCGACGGGCATGATCATCTCACCCCCGTTTCGAATGTGGATCCACGGCGGATTCTCAGCGTCGCCCGGCCATACGGCCTCGACCGAGTGGTCGAGCCTGGCCGCCGTCTCAATCCAGCCGCGCCAGAACCAGTCGAGCCTGGCGCCGGCGGCATCCTCCATCGCGCGGAAGAAATCGGCAGGTCCCGGGTGCTTGAAGCTCCAGGCTTCGGTGTACTCGGCCAAAGCGCGATCGAACACCTCGGGACCCAGCACCTCGGTGCGCAGCAGGTGGAGCATCAGAGTCGGCTTGAAGTAGGCGGCCCAGTACAGGTCCAGCTGCTGGGTCGGGGGCAGGGCCATCGGCAGCTCACGCCCAGGCTCCGAGTGAATCGCCCACTCCTCCAGTGGCTGCCTGGAGATCCAGTCGCCGTACTCTTCCCCCGCGAAGTACTCCTCCACCGAGCCGATATCGATGAAGGTGTTGAAGCCCTCGTCCATCCACGGGTGCAGCCGCTCGTTCGAGCCGACCAGCATCGGGTACCACTCATGTCCGAACTCGTGGGTCAGCACCCAGTACAACGCCTCCCGGTCACCGGGGTCGGGGACGAAGGTAAGCATCGGGTATTCCATGCCCTCGTTTGGGCCTTCGACCGTCGTGGCGTGCGGCCACGGATACATCGCGAGCCGCTCAGAGAAGTGCTTGATCGAGACCCATGACATGCGGTTCGCTTCTTCCCAACCCACGGCTTCGGGCCGGTAGAACGTCTGGATCCTGATTCCATTCCAGTCACTGGCGTCCCAGCGAAAGTCCGGTGCCATGGCAAACGCGAAGTCCCGTACGTCCTCGGCCGAAAAGCGCCAGGTCTTCGTGCCCGGCGTGAGTCGATCCCGATTGTCGAGCGCCTCCTGCTTCGTGATCACGGCCACGGCGTCCGGCGATCCGTCCGAGCGGGTCAGTCGGTCGCGCTGATCGGAGGTGAGGACGTCCCCCGCGTTGCCCAGCGTCCCGGTGGCCGTCACCACGTAGCCCGCCGGTACGGTCAGCTCGACTTCGAAGTCACCGAACTCCTGGTAGAACTCCCCGGCTCCCAGGAACGGATCGACGTTCCAGCCGTTCAGGTCGTCGAACACGGCAACGCGCGGATACCACTGGGCCACCTGGTACAGGGTTCCGTCCCTGCCCATGCGGCCGTATCCGTTGTCCGGAAGAGGCCAGCTCCACGCGGTTTCGATCTCGATATGGGAGCCCGGCTGCAGCGGTTCGGGCAGTTCGACCCTGAGCAGGGTACCGTTCGGGATCGTGGACAGGTCGCGGCCGCCGGATGCCACGCGGGACACGCTCATCCCGGCTCCGCCGTAGCACGAGAAATCGAAGTATGCGTCGCCGAATTGGAGCGGCGGCTGATTCAGCTTGACCGCGATTCCCTCCGGGTCACACAAGTTCGCGTCGATCTTCAGCCACAGGTAATCGAGCGTCTCGGGCGAGCGATTGTGGTAGGTGATCGTTCCCGAGCCCTCCAGGAGCGGACCGGCGGTGTCCACCGTCGCCTTCATCCGGTAATCGACTCTCTGTTGCCAGTAATCGGGTCCCGGTGCACCGGAACCGGTACGCAGACGGTTGGCCGCGGGAAGATCGAGCGGTCGGAATGGAGATTTCTCGGTCCAACCGGTCGTCTCCGGCGGGATGGCGCTTGTGGCAGTCTGCTGGGCGATCCCGACGCATGGAAGGCCCGTGATCGTGGCGACGAGCAACGCGGAGACGGTCCTGAACATCGGCTCCTCCAGGAGATCCGGCGGCGAGTCGTGGCTGCTCGGACCGGGATCTCCGGTCCGCGGAATGCACGATCGTAATAGACGCCCCGTCCAATGGCGCATCAAGTGGGCGTGCGGTGCCGGATTGCCGCGCCGCTCCCCGGCCCTGTAAGGTGCGCTGCCTGCCCCAGTGCTCACGAGAGGAGACCGGATGTCCGGAGGAGCGAAGCAGCCCTGGAAGGTGATGGCGATCGCCGTGGTCCTGATCGGGCTCGCGATCGGGTTCACCGGGCGCTTCCCATCATACGGCGAACACTACGGCATCTGGTCCATCGTACCGCCAGTCGTCGCGCTGGTCCTGGCGTTCGCGCTGCGTGAGGTGATCGCGGCCCTGTTCATCGGAATCGTGGTCGGCGGGGTGATCAGCGGGCGGCCGAACATCGTGCAGGAATTCCTCATTCCGTCGATCGGCAGCTCCTCCTACGCTCTCATCCTGCTCGTGTACCTGTGGTCGCTGGGCGGGCTCATAGGTCTGTGGACCCGCACGGGAGGCGCGCTGCGATTTGCGGAATGGGCTGCGGCCCGGGTGGTCCACGGCCCCCGATCCGCGAAGTTCTTCGCCTGGGTGATGGGAATGGTGTTCCACCAGGGCGGGACGATCAGCACGGTGCTCACAGGCGCGACTGTCCGGCCGATTTCCGACAGGCACCGCGTTGCGCATGAAGAACTGGCCTACATGGTCGACTCGACCGCCTCGCCGGCCGCGACGATCATCCCGTTCAACGTCTGGCCGATCTATGTGGGCGGCCTGGTGGCCGGGACGATCCCCCTGATCCCCGACGAGCAGGCCGGAATCGCCATGTTCTTCCGGGCGATCCCGTTCAATTTCTATGCGATCTTCGCGGTGCTGTTCACACTGCTGTTCGCCTGGGACCGCCTGCCGTGGCTGCCGGGACGCCGGATGCTCGCCGCCGTGCGGCGCGCCCGGGAGACGGGCAAGCTGGATCGGGACGGTTCGAGCCCGCTTGCCTCCGCTGAGCTCACGGAGATGCGGCTGCCCGATGACTACGATCCTTCGCTGTGGGATTTCTTCGTTCCGATCGGCACGCTGCTGGGGGTAGCGGTGCTGCCTTTCATGTGGACCTTCTTCGTCCAGGGAAACCGGAGTTCGCCATCACTTCCGATCGCCGAGGCATTCGTCCTCGCGGTCCTCGCGGGGATGTTGACCGCCCTCGTGCGCGGCATGAGCTGGCGGGATGTGATCGAGGGGTTTGTGTCGGGCTGCAAGGGCGTGACGATCGGCGCCATCGTGCTGGCGCTGGCGGTGACGCTGAAATCGGTAGCCGATGCGGTCGGCACCGCCGCCTACGTGGTCGAAACGGTGGGAGCGTGGATCCCTCCCGTGGCGCTCCCGGCAGCCCTGCTCGGGGTCACGATGTTCGTCGCGTTTTCTACCGGGACCTCATGGGGCACCTACGCGGTGCTGTTTCCGGTCGCGATCCCGCTCGCCTGGAGCGTCAACCCGGATCCGGGCTACCTGGCGCTGTGCTTCGCGGCGGTCACAGGTGGCAGCGTGTTCGGCGACCAGTGCTCACCGATCTCCGATACGACCATCCTGTCGTCGCTCGCCACCGGCTGCGACCTGATGGACCACGTTCTCACGCAGCTTCCCATGGCGCTGGGCGCCGCCGGAATCGCGGCGACCCTGTACACTCTCCTCGCGTCGGGGATGCTGTAAGAGTTCAGGACGCGGTGCCGTGACACGACAGCGGATTCGTGGTACAATCGGGACGATCGAGGGTGTCGAGGCCGAGGATGTACAGGACGCCCCGGCGAGTCGTTTGAACGTACGGTTGGACCCAGCGTGGAGGACGGTTCTTGAGCGACACACAGACGAATTCGGTGCTCATTCTTGGCGCTTCCAGCGGGTTTGGAGAAGCTGCCGCACTGGAATTCGCTCGGGCCGGATACGATGTGTACGGCGTACACCTCGACCGGCGGGCCGGTCTGAAGCGGGTGGAGGAGATCCAGGCCGAGATCGAGTCGATCGGCCAGACTTCCCGCTACTTCAACATCAACGCTGCCAGCCCGGAGAAGCGAGTACAGGTTCTCGACGAGATCGCCGCCGAAGCCGCGGAGGGATCCGTCAGGGTGCTCATGCACTCGCTCGCCTTCGGGACGCTCAGGAAATTCATCGCCGCGAGCCCGGCTGATGAGATGGGCCCGGAGCAGATGGACATGACTCTGACCGTCATGGCGCACAGCCTCGTCTACTGGACCCAGGGCCTGGTAGCGCGCGATCTGATGGGAAAGGGTGGAAGGGTCTATGCGATGACGAGCTCGGGTGGCGATCGCGTGATCCCGTCCTATGGGGCGGTCTCCGCGGCCAAGGCCTCGCTCGAGTCGCACTGCCGGCAACTCGCGCTGGAGCTCGCCCCGAGGGGCATCACCGCGAATGCGATCCGCGCGGGCGTCACGGATACGCCCGCCCTGCGGAAGATCCCCGGCGCGGAAAACATGATCGCCGAAGCCGAACGGCTGAATCCTTATCAGCGGCTCACCACTCCGGAGGACGTCGCCCGCTGCATGGTCGCCCTGGCCGACGAGCGCACCTACTGGATGACCGGGAACACGATCCGGGTCGATGGCGGTGAGGACTTCGTCGTCTCGGTGCCGTCGTGATCGATGACGTGCGCGTGATCTCGCTGGCGGCGCGGCGTGCCGCGCGACGTGGCATCGAGGATACACTGCGGGAGTTCCTCCCCGAAACGGAGCCGATCCCGGCTGCGGAATTCGGCCGCAAAGTCGGGCTCGCCATGACCGCCGGCGTGTTCCTGGTGGGCGTCGGGCTCGCGATCTACGTCGCCCTGACCGACTGAGCCGGCGCCGCATGACCCTGCCCGGGCCCGTCCGCGTCTGCGGGGTGCAGACCGACCCTGGACTCGGACAGCCCGAAGCCAACGCAGAACAGATCCGAGACCGGATGTCAGATGCGGCATCCGCGGGAGCCCGGCTGGTCGTGTTCCCCGAGGCGGCGCTCACCGGGTACGTGTTCGATTCGCGCGACCAGGCCCTGGACGGGGCGGTCGAAGTGGAATCGTCGGCTGTCCGAACCTTGCGGGATGCCGGCCGGGAGCTCGATGTGTGGACCGTATTCGGCGCCATCGAACGGGTTCGTGGCGGCGTCGGACCGGACCGGAACCGCCTGTACAACACCGCCTTTCTGTCCTCTCCGTCCGGGGAGCTGCACCGGTATCGCAAGGTTCACACGCTGTGCCTCGGGGTGGACCGGTTCACCACCCCGGGCGACGAGGGGTTCCGGGTGTGGGAGCTCCCGTTCGGCCGCATCGGGCTCAATATCTGTTACGACGGTTCGTTTCCGGAGAGCGCGCGGGCGCTGAAACTTCTCGGCGCGCAGCTCATCGTGCTGCCGACGAACTGGCCCGACCTGTACCTGAAGACGGAGCAGATCCGCTTGCGGGCCCTGGAAAACCACGTGAATTACATGGCGGTGAACCGTGTAGGCACCGAGCGTGGGGTCGTGTTTCCCGGCGGTAGCGTGGCGGCGGGCCCACGCGGGGAATTGCTGGCCGAAGGGGGATCGGAGCCAGTGAGTATCATAGTGGAGATGGACCTGTTCTCAGCTGACGCCAACCGAGTCGTCCAGAGCCCCGGGAGCTACGAGTTCGACTACGTGGCGGATCGTCGACCGGATGCTTACGCACCACTGCGGGAGATGATGCCGGAAGGTGAGCCTACGGGAAGTCGGAGAGCCGGGGAATAGACGCCGGTCGGCGCGTCCCGGACGGCCGGAGAGTTTCCGGCCGGGTTCGATTCAGACGAGAATTTCGCGGCAGTCCTTCAGGTGCCCCCTCACTCCGCCTTCACCAAGCGGGGGGCATCTACGAGGGGGGGCTTCGACATCCGGCCGCTGCAGTCGAACCTCCTCCAGGCCCCGAGACGACTTCACAGCCGGCGGGGCGACTCTCACATCCACGGAGACATTCGGCACGTCAAGCGAAACCGGCTGCTCGACGGTGGGCGTGTCCCGCACCTCCACGATCTCCGCGTCCACCAGCTGAACTGCACTTCCCACGACCGACAACGCCGCGAGCGTCCCCAGCATCCCGAGTACTTCCCGGATCTCCATCCGCCCAATCATCGTCCTGTCCTCCCATCCTCGTCCGGGTCCGTGAAGGTGCGGGTTCCACCCTCTCATACGGTTGGACATCATTCGGCCCCGAACCGTTGGCTAACACTACGTGAGACCACCGACAGGAGTTTCGGATTCCATCCGGATTCGGCTCGGGATCAGTGGAAGGACACCTTACCGATCCGCCCCCCGGGTCCGACGATCCAGCCCGCCTCAGGGGAAACGAAGGCGAGCCCCCACCAGTCGCGATCGTCGAAGCCGGACCAGGTGACGCCACCGTCACTGCTCCAGTCCGCCCCGCCGGGCCCCACCGCCACCGCCACCGGCGGGCTGGCTCCCGGTACCCAGGCCCCGCCGTACGCCGCTCCGGCCATGCGCAGGATCCCGCCAGCGGTCCAGCTGACACCGCCGTCGGCTGTCAGGCCCACATTCGCGGTATGCTCGTTCGGGCGGGTGAGGTCTCCGCCGACGACCAGGCCGAATCGCTCATCACGAAACGAGATCGAGGTGATCCCGGCAGCTTCTCCCGCAATCAGCGGGGTGGCTGCCGCGACCCAGGTCCAACCCCGGTCGTTCGAGCGGAGCACCCGCGCCGGGTCCGAGTTGCCGGTACCGATCCATGCGACGTTCTGAGCTCCAGTGGCGAGGCAGGTGCCACTCGCCGCGAACCCGCCCTCGCCAGCCTGCGCGGCCGGCAGCCGCTCGGCGCCCAGGAGCGACCAGTGATCTCCACCGTCCGTCGTCCTGAGAATTCTCAACTCCCCGTTCACGGCGTCCCCGTACGCGAGGCCTCGCGTATCGTCGAAGAAAGACAGGCAGTCGTAGAACCCGTCGGGCTCATCGTTCACCCACTGGATGCGCCAGTTCGTTCCACCGTCATCCGTGCGGTAGATGCGCGACATCTCGGCCGGCCCTGCCGCGAGCAGCCAGGCGACGTCTGCCGATATCGCGTGCACGTCCCGGAACTGGAGCGTATCCGCGTTCGGAACCACGCCGCCCGACCAGGTCTGTCCGCCGTCGAGTGTGCGCAGCCACGTCCCGCCATGACCGCTGACCCACACGACCTCTTCGTCGACAGGGCTCACTGCCTGGAGCAGGACCTCGACACCGCTGGGCTGGAGTTCGACCTTCGGCGAGAGCCAGGTATCCGGATCGGCTGTGGGGACCGGTTCATTCTCCGCGTTGCCGTTCCCTCCACTTCCACCGCTGGCGCAGCCGGTGCCAAGGACCGCGAGTGCGAGGAGTGTGGCGGTGACGGATGCACGAAAGGCCCGCAGATGCGGGCCCTCCGAAACGAATTGCGACGGCCGGCACGACGTTGCGCCGGCCATGTTCAGAGCTTGTCCGCCCACTTACGGATCTCCTTGCCGAAGTCCTCGAGCGCTTTGAGCATCGGGGCCGGGCCGCCGATCGCACGCGCGAGATTGTCAGCCACGGCATCCCAGTTCACCACGTTCCAGAATGCGGACAGGTAATCCGGCCGCCGGTTCTGGTACTTGAGATAGTAGGCATGCTCCCACACGTCGACCCCCAGGATCGGAACGTAACCGTCCATCATCGGGCTGTCCTGGTTGGCGGTGGAGAATACCTCGAGCTCGCCGAACGAGTTGAGGGCCAGCCAGCCCCAGCCCGATCCAAAGCGGGTGCCGGCGGCGCCCGCGAGCTTCTCCTTGAACGCGTCCAGTGATCCGAAGGAGTCGTCGATCAGGTCGGCCAGAATGCCCTCGGGCGCCGCCGGACCGCCGGGTGCTATGACTCTGAAGAACAGCTTGTGATTCACGTACCCGCCGCCGTTGTTGCGCAGCGCGGTCTGGACCGGAGCCGGGACGGAGTCGAAGTGCCACAAGAGCTGCTCGGCAGTGAATTTCTGCAGCTTCTCGTGTCCTTCGAGCGCTGCGTTCAGCTTGTTCGTGTAACCGGCAAAATGTTTCGAGTGGTGAATCTCCATGGTCTTCGCGTCGATGTGCGGCTCGAGCGCGTCGTAGTCGTAGTCCTGTCTGGATGGCCTGGTGCGGGGGACGGCACGTGGCCGGTCGTGCGGTGGTCCCTGTGATTTCCATTCGCGTGCGTAACCGATACGGCCTGCGCGAGTCCATGTTCCATCACCGTGCCGTCAGCTGTCGGCCACGTCGATCGTAACATCGATCCTCCGATTGCTGGCTCGTCCCGCCGCCGTATCGTTCGGGGCGATCGGCCGGTTCTTGCCGTAGCCGACGGCCGTGATGCGATCCGCGCTCATCGCCAGGTTCTGCAGCAGGTAGTCACGTACGGCAATTGCGCGGCGCTGGCTCAGAGCCTGGTTGGCCGCGTCGTCGCCCACGTTGTCGGTGTGTCCTTCGACGGTGATCTGTGCGGCCGGAAACTCCCGCACGACTCGCTGCAGCTTGGTCAGCACGTCGAAGTTCTCGGGACCGAGCTCGGCCGAACCGGAAGCGAACGACAGGGCCGTGAGCCGAATCGTCACCCGGTCGTCCGAAGCGAGGATCTCCGCCTCCTCCGGATCGAACACGGCACGAACCTCGCGCAGCCGCCGCTCCGTATCCTGCCTCGCTCGCAACTCGGTCTCGGCGGTCGCCATGCGAAGTTCGAGATCGACCAGGTTCGCGTTGAGTGAATCCAACTGCCGTTCGAGGTGCGAGACTTCAGCGGTCCGATCGACCAGTTCCGCCTGCAATCGCGAGCGCTCCGCCTGGAGCGCGATCACCGCCTCCAGGTTTCGCTCCGCCGCGGCTTCGATCCCTTCCGCAGGCAGCTGCGCCAGCTCCAGGGCCCGGGAGAGTCCGGCCAGGTATGCCTTCAGATAATCCTCGTGCCGGAGCAGGATCTGTTCACCGGTCACATCCCGGCTTCGAATGCTGTCGGCAAGGGGAGCGAGCCGCGAAGCGTGTGCAAATCCCTGCGCAGCGGCGACAGCCAGTCGGCGCGCCTCCTCGACCTGTGGCGGTTCCGCCTCGAGCAGGTTGCCGGCTTCGATAAACAGGCTGTCCGCGTGTTCGTACGTCAGGGGCGCGCGCTTGTGGGCGTCGACATCCCGCGCCTCCTGTCGAAGACGCTCGGCCTCACCGAGAAGTTCGGTGCGGGTCTCCTGGGCATGGACCGCGTTTGCCGGAATCGCGACGGACAGGATGAGGAACAGCCTGACCGATGCTCCGACGCGCCGGACCTCGTTCACCCGGCGGCCTCCTCGATTCGGTCAACCAGTTCCCGGATCGTCGTGGTTCCCCGGTCCATCGCGTACCAGCGCCTGGCTTCCTTGTAGACCTCGCTCATCGGGCGCTTACCGGCCCGTTTCTCTCCGATCACCAACTCCTGCAGCTTGACAGGTCGCGGGCCCCAGCGGCCGACCGCGGTTTCCGATTCGTCGAGCACGATCGCGAGGGGAATCGACCGGCTCCCGTTCGTCAGGTAGAGGTCCATCAAATCGAGATTCTCGTCCCGCTTGGCGACCCGCAGTTCGAGCTGGGGAGCGTCCGCCGCGAATCGGGCAAGTACAGGGACGGTGTTCGACGCATCTCCGCACCAGTCCTCCGACAGTACGAGCAGCCGCCACTGGCCACCTATACCGGCGAGGCGGTCGAGCTGCTCGGCCGGGCTGCGAGTGCGCTTCCACACGCCCTGCCACAGCTCTACATGTTCGTGGACTTCCTCATTCAGATATCGCTCCCACGGAATTCCGCGAGCCCAATCGCTCTCATGGTTCACAACCGCTTCGTGCACCGACTGTATAGAAGACATAGTGGCCTCCGGGCCTCAGATCCTGTAGCATTACGGGCTCATGTCGCAGACCCGATATGCCAGAAGTTACAGGGCCTGCGGCTACGGGAAACCCCGCGGAGCGAGGACCGGTTCCCGCGCGGCGGCAGTGACCAGCCCGCCCGCGTCGGACGCGGTCGCTCCGGCGATCGATACCAGGCACAAACGCAGTTCAAAGCCATGCACCCGGATCCCCATGGAATGACTGTCGAAGGCGATCTTCGCCCACCGTTCCCGATCAACGAGCCCATCCTCTCGTACGTCGCCGGCTCACCCGAACGGG
>JBDGUY010000050.1:0-16850 GCA_039585935.1 Gemmatimonadota bacterium | reverse complement strand
ATCCCGGCCGATAACGCCGCATTCGATATCGGGCCGAAGACGCGCGAGACCTTCGCCCACGCGATCGGCGAGAGTCGCACTTTCTTCTGGAACGGTCCGATGGGGCTGTTCGAGATCCCCGGGTTCGACTCCGGCACGGTCCGGATGGCCCGGTCTGCCGCCGAAGCCACTGCCGAGGGCGCGTTCACCGTTGTCGGCGGAGGAGACTCGGCCAGTGCGATCCGGCAGGCGGGACTCGCCGGAGCGGTTTCTCACGTTTCGACCGGAGGCGGAGCGGCGCTGGAGTACCTGGCGCAGGGCTCGCTTCCCGGACTCGATGCCCTGGACAGGATCGGGCTATGAACAGTCGTGCGAAGCCGCTGTTCGCGGCGAATTGGAAGATGTTCAAGGGGCCGCGGGACACGGAGGAATTCGTTGGCCGCTTCGCGGAACTGTACTCCGCCAACTCCGACAGGAGAGTCGCGTTCTTTCCTCCAGCCATAAGTCTCGAGGCCTTCGTCCAGGCAGCCGGGCAACGGCCTGATCTCGAATGCGGGATTCAGGATGTACACGAGGAAGTCGATGGGGCCCATACGGGGGCGGTGTCCGCGAGCATGGCGGCGCAGGCCGGGCTCACATGGGCGCTCGCGGGACATTCGGAGCGACGTCGGGAGTTCGGTGATGACGACGCGCTGGTCGCTGCCAAGGTGGTCCGGATCCTGGACGCGGGGCTGAATCCGATCGTGTGTATCGGTGAGACCCTGGAGGAACGGGAAGCCGGAATGCTGTCTGAGGTTCTGGAACGACAGATTCGTGCCGTTCTCGCGGCCGTGGACGGCGAACATCTGACCTGGGCATACGAGCCGGTCTGGGCGATCGGCACCGGGCTGACAGCATCGCCCGAGGACGCAGGAGATGCGCACGACATCGTGAGGGAGGCGATTCGGGGTGGAGGAGGAGGGGAAGTGGCCGACCTGGCGGTGATCCTGTACGGCGGCAGTGTCAAGCCGGGGAACATCGAGCAGCTGATGGCAGTGCCGGGGGTGGACGGGGTGCTCGTCGGTGGCGCGAGCCTCGATCCGGAAGCATTCGCCTCGATCTGCGCCTGTCCGCTGGGCACTCGTTGACGGTCGGGAGCGAGAATACTAGCTTCGGGGGTGCTGCGGGCCGAGAGGCCCGCAGCGTTTTTACACCTGACACCGAGGACTGATGTTCATCTTACTGGTCGTACTGATAAGTCTGTTGGCGCTGTTCCTGATCACGATCGTCCTGTTGCAGTCGGGGAAGGGTGGGGGACTCGCCGCTGAATTCGGCGGCGCCTCCTCATCGACCGATTCCATCATGGGAGGCCGTCAGGCGGCAAACGTACTCACCCGTGCGACCTGGATCGGCGGGGCGCTTTTCCTGGCTCTCTCGCTGCTCCTGGCAGTCCTGTCCGCCCGCACAACGGGCCCGGCCGAGTCGATTCTGCGGTCTGAGTTTCAGACGCCGACGGCCGCGCCGACTTCGGTGCTGGACTCGGAAGGCGACGCAGCGCCGTCCATGCTGCAGGACGATGCCGCGACTGGCGAGGCAGAGCAGCCGGTTCCCGCAGAGGCGGTTCCGCCGGATGAGGGTGAGGGCGGCTCGAACTGAGCCGGGCTCTCCAGTATGGCGACTGACAGTCAACGGGCCGTCCTTCGAGACGGCCCGTCGTTCATCCAGGAGGCGGAGTAGCCGGGTTGAAGGGCTCGGTGGGCGGCAGGTCAAAGAACTCAGGGAACCTGCCTTTTTCCTGCTGGACCGCGATCCATGCCTCGAACCCCGAGGGAACCAGGCCGACCAGTGACTGCCGGGCGCTGGCCGTACCGGTTGCCAGTTCGTTGGCATACTCGTTCTTCGGGTGCTCTGCGTGGCCCTTTACCCAGCGCCATTCGACACGGTGGCGTCGAGCCTCTTCGACCAGTCGCCGCCACAGCGCCAGGTTTTCGATCGGACCTCCCTTGCGCTTCCAGCCCTTCCGCGCCCACCCGTGAACCCAATCGGTCATACCACGCACCAGGTACTGGCTGTCGGAGGTGAAGATGACGTCGCAGGGTCGCTTCAGGCTCGAGAGACCGGCGATCGCGGACAGGATCGCCATCCGGTTGTTCGTGGTATCGGGCTCGAAGAGAGCATAGTCCCTCCTGTACCAGCCGCGTCGATCATCGAATCGCTCGATCAGGCCAGCTGCAGCTCCGGGACGTGCACGGTCACGAAACTGGTTGCCCAGGCAGGACTCGTCCGCGTAGATATACACCGGTTTCTGATCCAAGGGACGCCCCACTGGGAAGTTCCATTCGTATGTTGGAGCCTGAAGGGACGAAGCCCGTGCCACTGACGCAAGTGTATGATGGAACACTCCTGCTCGAGGACGGCCGCCAGTTTCCGGGAATGCTCGAGGGCAGCCGTGGGGCAGGAGTCGGGGAGATCGTATTTACGACCAACCTGACGGGATACCAGGAAGTCCTCACCGATCCGTCGTTCGCCGGGCAGATCGTGGTGATGACGGCACCGATGATCGGGAACTATGGTGTTACCGAACTCGATGCTCAGTCTCGCCGTCCGTGGGTGGCCGGGTTCATCGTACGCGAGCTGTCCGGGGCCAGGAGCGGTTGGCGAACGGAGGGATCTCTGCCCTCGTATCTCGAACAGCACGACATCTCGACACTCGCTGGAGTCGACACACGGGCAGTGACCCGTCATGTCCGGGAGCTCGGCGCGATGCGCGGGCTGATCATGCCCGCCGCGTGGAGCGAGGAGCGCGGGCTCGAAAGACTGCGCTCGGAGCCGCCGATGCAGGGTCGGGACCTGGCGTCAGGCGTCACGACCGCGGAGCCATACGAAATCGAGGCGAGCGGTGAAGAGCGAGGTGTCGTGGTCTGTCTCGACTACGGTGTGAAGCAACGAAGTCTGGATCTGATCTCTGCCGCCGGATTCCGGGTTCGGGTCGAGCCCGCCTCCGTGGAAGCGCACGAGATTCTCAAACGCCGGCCGGCAGGTGTGTTCGTGTCCAACGGCCCAGGCGATCCGGAGGCGATTCCGGGTGCGCCGGAGAAACTCAGGGAGGTTGCCGCAGCGGGTGTTCCGATCTTCGGCATCTGTCTCGGTTGTCAGTTGATCGCACGGGCGTTCGGTGGAAGTACCTGGAAGCTCCCCTATGGACACCGCGGAGGAAACCACCCGGTTCGGAATCTCGACACCGGAGCCGTCGAAATCACCTCGCAGAATCACGGATTCGCGATCGCTGGTGATGGAGACGATGTGGCCGGAGCGCCGGCGCTCCGGGTTACGCATCGCAACCTGAACGACGGAACGATCGAAGGCGTTGCGCATGCAGATCTTCCGGTATTTGCTGTGCAGTATCACCCCGAGGCGGCGCCCGGTCCGCACGACAGTCGGTACCTTTTCGATCGATTCGTCGAATCAATGAGCGCAAGTATCGTTCCCCCAACCGGTTGACAGCGCTCCGCCCCTGACGCTACGTTTCCGCATCGTCGGTGGGAGTGGAAGACTCCTCCGGTCTTCCGCACCCCTCGGTCTTTCCCCATCCACTGGGGGTATTTGGACTTGCAGCGACGAACCGGCATCTTCGGAATCGTACTCCTGCTCGTGCTGTTCGCGTCGGGCGCAATCCTGACCGCCAGGCTGTTGCTTGGGGGCAGAGTTCCCGGCCTGACGCAGAAACGGGTAGCCATACTTCCCATCGTCGGGATCATCGACTCCGAGACCCGTTTCGTCCGAGAACTTGAAGCGTTCCGGGACGATCCCTCGGTCCGTGCCTTCGTGCTCGAAATCAGGTCTCCCGGGGGCGGAGTGGGCGCCTCGCAGTCGATACATGCCGAGCTCCAGAGGCTGCGGATTGAGGACGACCGTCCACTGATCGCCTGGATCGGGGCAATCGGAGCATCGGGAGGATATTACGTTGCGCTCCCGGCCGACTCGATTTTCGCACTCCCAGGATCGATCACGGGTTCCATCGGTGTGATCATGCAGTTCCCGAACGCCGAGGAGTTGTTTCGGAAAGTCGGCGTCGAGTTGGAAGTCGTGAAGAGCGGAAGCCTGAAGGACATGGGATCCCCGGCCCGGGAGCTCTCGGAGGAAGAACGGCAGGTCCTGCAGGGGCTGGTGGACGACGTGTGGAATCAGTTCGTCGACGCAGTCGTGGACGGCCGGGATCTTGGTCGGGAGCAGGTGCTCCAGCTGGCCGACGGACGGGTGCTGTCGGGTGAGGCGGCCAGGGATCACGGCCTGGTGGACAGACTGGGCACCCTGCAGGACGCAGTGGATGCCGCAGGGCGGATGTCGGGCCTCGGGGAGCGCCCCCGAGTCGTTCGCCCGGCCAGAGAGACCGTCAGTCTGCTCGACCTGCTAGGCGGGGTCGACGAATCACGAATTGCTGGATGGATTCAGAAGGTCAGGACTGGAGCAGGCGCGACGCCCCGGTTGAACTACGAGTGGCCATGAGGCGCCGGCGCCGCAAGGCGCCGTAACACCCCGGCGGGAGGGTATCTGGCATGACGAAAGCAGACCTGGTGGAACAGGTATACGAGGCGATCGGGCCGGGAGTGACGAAGAAGGACTGTGGAGCTGTGGTCGATGCGTTCCTCAATGCGGTGAAACTGGCTCTCGCCAACGGGGAACACATCGAGATTCGCGGCTTCGGCACCTTCAAGGTGAGGCAACGCCGTCCACGGATCGCGCGGAATCCCCGTACCGGGGAGACGGTCGAAGTCCCGTCGCGCGCGGTGCCCGTATTCAAGCCATCGCGGTTGTTCAAGGCTGAGGTGGACGAGCACACGATCTGACGAAAGTTCGGCGAGCGGGCCCTTCCGCGATCGGAGAGGGCCCGCTCGCCATTCAGGTCATCGGGACCCGAACCAGGCTCGAATCCGGTCAGCGCCCTCGGCGAATATCTCGTCTTCGACCGAGAAGTTGAGTCGAAGATAACCGGGGGTGCCGAACGCCTCGCCCGGTACAGTGGCGACGCCCGTCTCGACGAGAAGTGACTCAGCGACGGCTGCGGAGTCGCTGTTCGTCGCATCTCCCGATCCAAGTCGGCCGTACAGGTAGATCGCCCCCGGCGGCAACGGAACATCGAAGCCGGCGATTCCCTGCAGGGCAGCGTGCGCCGCTCTTCGTCGACGGTCCAGAATCCGCCTGAAGTCGCCGATGATTGTCTCTCGTCCCTCGGAGGCGAGCGCCGCTGCAGCTGCGTACTGGGATGGTCCTGCTGCCGCCGAGGTGGTCTGGCTCTGCAGTGCCGAGGCCTTCCGGATCAAGTCGGGAGGACCGACTGACCAGCCGATCCGCCAGCCCGGCATCGAGAACGCCTTCGACATTCCGTCCAGTGACACGACGTGATCGGGACGATCCTTCACGTCAAACACGGACGGCGCGGATCCTCCCTCATAGTACAGACGGCGGTAGATCTCATCCGACAGGACCCAGATCCCGTGTTCGCCGGCCCAGGCGCAAATTTCCTCGAGGGCACCGAGGTCCATCACCGCCCCAGACGGGTTCGATGGGCTGTTGAGGAATAACCCCCGGGTATTCTCCGTTCGTTGCGCCTCGAGTCGTTCCACCGTAAGCGCGAATCCGTCCTCGAAGTCCGTATGCACCATCACGGGCCGGGCCCGGGCAAGCTCCACGACGGCGAAATATGAGGTCCAGAACGGAGCCGGGACCAGGACCTCGTCTCCCTCACCGAACAGGCAGAAGCAGAGATTGAACAGGCCCTGCTTCACGCCGGCGCTGACCAGCACCCCAGCCGGGTCCTCGGGGGCGTGGGCGGACGTCTCGCCCAGGTAGCGAACGACCCCCTCCCGCAATTCGGGAACGCCGGGCGTCGGAGGATACCCGGTCCGTCGATTGCCCCTCGGCGCGCATCTTCTTGGCCCGGGCGGTGATCGCCAGGGTCGCGGACGGAGTGAGCGAGGCGACATTATTCGAAAAGCGCACGATGACTCCCGAGTCGGGTAATTGAAGCAGATAGGCGAGGGCGATAGTTTCCGCCGCGCGCTCCGCTTGGAATCAGTGCTCGAACCGGGAAGAGCGTCCGGCACAGCTTGGGAAAAACGTATTCCACGCGCCGCAAAGGCGTCAAGATGGCAGAAGGGGTGGCGATTCATGATCAGTGAGACCCTGACGGCGATGAGTCCGGAGCAGACGATCGAAGCGGCGAAGCGGTTCTTCACGGACTCCGGTGCGACTCTCCCGGCGACGATCGTAGATCAGGGGGATCATCACCTGACGGTAGCCACCTTTCGGAGCCGCCTGGCGGTTTCGGCATTTCCCGATCCGGATGGTCGGGGAACACGGGTCCGGGTCAGTACGCTTCGCCGCAACGATGCGGTCGGCAAACTGCTCACTCTGCTCGCGACCAGCGAGGTGGAGAACGAGGTCATCCCGCCGGACGCGGAATGACGCTCGCCGAAAACACGATTCGCGTCCGCCTGTTCGGCTACTACCGCGAGCTTGCGGGAAAGGGCGAAATCCAGTTCGATCTTCCGACCGGCGTCCGAGTTGATGACCTGGTCGCCGTGATACGCTCCGATCCCTCGTTCGCGGAGCTTCCTTCGACTCCGGCGGTCGCCGTGAATCGCCGATATGCTCCGGGCAACCAGGTGCTGTCGTCCAACGACGAAATCGCTCTCATTCCGCCGATGTCCGGTGGCTGATTCCAATCCTCTCGTCGGGATGTCCTCTGTGCCGATTTCGGCGGCAGATCTGGCGGCTGCCGTCGCCGATCGGACAGATGGGGCAGTCGTCAGTTTCGAGGGCAGGGTCCGGGTGCAGAATCAGGGCCGATCTGTTCGGCGGCTACACTACGAAGCGTACGATGCCATGGCAGACGAAGTGCTGAGGGAGATCACGGCTGAAGCCATGGATCGCTTCTCCGCGGGGGAGATTTCCGTGAAGCACCGCTCCGGGACGCTCGAGATCGGTGACGTCGCGGTCGCGATTGCTGCCTCGGCGCCACATCGGGCAGCTGCCTTCGACTCCGTGCGTTACGTGATCGAGGCCATCAAGGTCAGGCTGCCGATATGGAAGCGGGAAGAATATGACGACGGTACGAGTTGCTGGTTGGACGGCGTTGAGCCGCCGCGCGCCCCGGCAGCTTACGCGCCGCGCGAACAGAAGTCCGACGCATGAAGGACGGGCTCGGCAGGTCGATCGATTATCTGCGGATCTCCGTGATCGACAAGTGCAACCTGCGCTGTACGTATTGCATGCCGGTCGAGGGGTTCGAGTGGATCCCGAAGTCCGAGATTCTCCGGTACGAGGAGATTCAGGCGATCGTGCGGGAGATGGCGGGGATGGGCCTGCGCCGTGTGCGCATAACGGGAGGGGAACCACTCGTCCGCAAGGATCTCTCGGAACTGGTGTCTCAACTCAGGACGATCACGGAGATCGAGGACATCGCGTTGTCCACGAACGCCATTCTTCTTCCGAGGTTCGCGACGGAACTGCGGCTCGCCGGCGTCGACCGGGTGAATATCAGTCTGGATACCTTGCGCAGGGATCGATTCGAGGAAATCGCACGCCGTCCCGTCCGGTTGTTCGACGAGACCATGCGCGGGATCGAGGCCGCCGAGCGTGCTGGATTTGCTCCAATCAAGATCAACACGGTGCTGCTTCGTGGTCTCAACGATGACGAGGTAGCGGATTTTGCACGGGTGACCCGGACGAAGCCCTGGCATGTCAGGTTTATCGAGCTCATGCCGGTCGGCGAGAATCTGCACCTGGCGGACCGCTTCATCGGTACCGATGAAGTACTGGGGCGTCTGCTCGACATCGACGAGCTGCTGCCTGACGAGGGTCCGCGAGGGAATGGCCCGGCCCGATATTACCGGTTTGCCGGCGCACCGGGCTCAGTTGGAGTGATCACGCCCCTGTCACACAACTACTGCGATTCGTGCAACCGGCTGCGTCTCACCGCCGACGGCAGGCTCAGGACCTGTCTGTTCGGCGATCACGAGGTAGACCTCAAGACGCCGCTGCGCAAATCGGGCTCGGTTCGTGCAGCCGTCGAGAGTGCCCTGCTGGACAAGCCGGAACGACACTTGCTGGTCAAGGGAAGCGATACGGGCAGCGGCGGACTTGGCGCATTGAGCCAGGTCGGCGGCTGACCAGAACGGACAGGAGAAGCGGTATGACATGGGAAGAACGACAGCGCTACCAGGAAGGCCGGGCTCGACTCGACGAACTGCGCGACCGCCTTGCGAACGGCTCTCCTGAGGAGGCGCTGACGCACGGTGAAGCGATCGAGATTCTCGACCTTCTGGAGGTATTTGCCGAGCGCATGAGCCCGGAACGCTGGGATCGTGCGCTGGAAGCGATTGCCCACGAGGCAGCGCGCCGTGCCGACCTGATCGCAGCCCGCCGCAACTGACTGCATTCCTGGCAAGCAGAGTCCCGCCGCCCGGTTGCGGATCCAGGCTCGTCAGGTAGCTTGAGGCAAAGCGGCGCGTCCCAGTCTCGTCCCCCCAGGATCGGGCGCGTCGGACCAGCGATGTCTCTTCGATTTTTTCCAACCTGAAGAACGGACGGTTCATCGTGGACAGGATCACCGTAGTCGGAGCGGGCCATGTCGGAGCAACGGCGGCCCAGAGGATCGCGGAGCGGGAGCTCGCGCGTGAAGTCGTGGTCGTAGATATCCTGGAGGGCGTGCCACAGGGCAAGGCGCTGGACCAATGGGAGTCCGCACCGGTCGAAGGATTCGATACCCGCGTGATCGGAGCGCAGGGGTACGAGGAGACGGCGGGCTCGGGGATCTACGTGGTGACCGCCGGACTGGCCCGGAAGCCCGGTATGAGCCGCGACGACCTGTTGCGCAAGAACACCGAGATCATCGGGGGCATCTCAGAAGAGATCGCCCGCCACAGCCCTGACTCGATCATTATCATGGTGACGAATCCGCTGGATGTGATGTCCTATGTGGCCATGAAGAAGACGGGATTCGACCGGCAGAGAGTCGTGGGAATGGCCGGCATACTCGACACGGCGAGATTCCGCAGCTTCATCGCGCTCGAACTCGACGTGAGCGTGCAGGACATCCAGGCTCTGGTGCTCGGGGGGCATGGAGACAGCATGGTACCCATCGTGAGCACCGTGACCGTGGGAGGAATCCCGCTCACGGAGTTGTTGGGGGCCGAGCGGATCGAAGCGCTGGTCGAGCGGACCCGAAAGGGTGGCGGCGAGATCGTCAAGCTGCTCGGTACCGGTAGCGCGTACTACGCACCGTCGTCTGCGGCCGTCCAGATGGTCGAGGCGATTGTTCGCGACAAGAAGCGAATCCTCCCATGTGCCGCCTGGCTCGAGGGAGAATTCGGTCTGGAGGGGCTGTTCCTGGGCGTGCCGTGCAAGCTGGGACGCACTGGCCTCGAGGCGGTACTCGAGGTCCCGCTCACGGACGAGGAGAAGCAGGCCCTGAGTGCTTCTGCTGACGCGGTACGTGGCACGATGGAGCTTCTGTCACTCTGATTACGCTGCGTTCTGAACCGGCGGGCCCGGGAACACCGTGAACTATCTCGAGTTCCTGGCCCGCTGGTACAACCTCCCATTCCTGGCCCTCGTACTGGCCGGTCTCGCGGTCGGCCTGGTCGGCCGCCTGCGCCAGCGACGGACAACCGGCCTGTCCACCGGCCTCGTCTCAGCGGGAATCGCAGGCCTGACCTGGAACGGGGCGCTCCACGACCTAGGCCTTGGTGGCTACGAACAGCGGTTTCCCGTTGTACTGGCGGGCGCCTTGCTGATTGGCATCGTCATCGGACTCGTAATCGACCGGGCACGTCGCCGCCTGTTTCCAGCTGTCGAAGGACTGGCCTTCACCGTACCCGGTCTGGAAGGCAGTCTGGCCCGGATCGTCAGTCGTGAGGTGGGCCCCGATCCAGCCTCGGGCCGGGCCCAGTGGAGAGACGAGGATGGAGTGATGCATCTGGTGCGGGTGCATTCTGTCGATGCGTCGCTTCCATTTGGCCGCGAAGTCCGCCTTCTGAAATACGACGCCGGGGGTCGCTCGTATCTCGTCGAGCCATCGTGATGTGATACCGCGCAGGGCGAATCGGTCGCCGGCCTTCAGGTCAGCGGCAGTTCGTTCTCCAGAAGCATTCGAGCGACGGCCACGTCAACGGTCTCCGACAGGTCCAGGCGTCGCGGCGGATCCACACGCGACCAGTCAGCGTCCCACAGGACCTGGACCTGCGGTCGAAAAAGATTCTCCGGGTTCGTGGCCAGGACCCTGGCGATTTCTCCTGTCGTGAGCTGGACGAATGCGTCGAGCGGAAACGCCGAGATCTCGTTGACCAGCGCGGCCACGACGCCCGGGTCAAACCACTCACTCCCCATCGACGCCACCTGTTCCAGTGCTTCGAGAGCCGTGTTCGGTGACCGGTAGGTCCGCGGGTGAGACAGGGCCTCGAAGACGTCGGCCACCGCGATCAGCCTCGCCAGGGGATCGATCGAGCCTCCCTTGAGTCCAAGCGGATAGCCCTGTCCCTGTCGCCGCTCGTGCTCCTGCAGAATCACCCGTTGCAGCCACTCGTATCGGGGCCCGAGCGACTCGATCGCCTCGGCTCCGAGCTGCGGATGCGTGCGCAGTAGCTGTCGTTCCTCATCCGTGAACGTGCCGGGATTCGCCAGGAGTGTCCGCGGCAGGCGAGCCATGCCGATGTCGTGAACCAGCCCGGCGTGGATCGCGCGAATGATTTCCTCCGTCGGGAGGGCCATCCCGAGCGCCAGCTTCCCGGCGATCACCGCCACGTTGGTCGAATGGCTGTCCAGGTCGTAGGCGGCATGAGGCTCGAGAGAGCGATTCACGAGCACGTTATCGTGCAGAAGACTCGTGTGAATCCGCTCCGCGATGAGACGAGTCTCGCCCAGGGACGGGGTTTCTTCGCGAACCACGGACTCGAGCAGCTGTTCGACCGTGGCCTTTGCCGCGTCGTACAATTCACTCGACGCGCCCGCGCGCGGTGTGCGGGCTCGCAAGTTTCCGGCGCGGTCCAATCTCGCGGCGAGGAGCACCCGGCACGCGGCGACGAGGAGCGCCGGAGAGCAGGGAAGCGTGAAGTGCGAGTCGGCATTTCGAATTCGCTCGGCAGGGTCTCCACTCCGAGATCCATCGAGCAACAGCAGGGTGCGCATTTGTGCTGGCGCGGACTGCTCAGCGCCGACTTCCGGCAGTGCGGCATCCTCTGCCGGCTCTGCCCAGACATCTTCGTGAATCACGAGCAGGGTCGCGCCTGACTCCCTGCCTGCGGCCACCGGATTGCCAGTCGCGCCAGCTTCCAGGACGATGGCTTCCGGATCGGCATCCCGCAGGATTCGCAGAAGCTCGTCTGCGCCCGTTTCCGGGAGCATGATCGCCATTCTCGGTGGACCATTCCCGGCTCTGCCGTCAGTCTTCGATCTCATCGAGTCCGTCTCCACATCAAGTTCGGGCCACAGCAAACTGGAACGCTCGTCGGATTCTAGCAGGTAGCGGCCCTGCCGTGCCACGCACCCTCGCATCGCTCGTCCCGGCGGGCCATGTTGAGGCCATGTTCAGAATCGCATGGACGATCGGGTCGATTTCAGCGTTTATCGGCGTCGCTGCCGGCGCCTTCGGCGCGCATGCCCTGAAGGCCCGGATCGATCCTGCAATGCTCCTCGTGTACGAAACGGGCGTTCGCTACCAGTTGATTCACGCGATCGCCCTGCTTGCCGTCGGTCTCGCCGCTGCGCGCTTTCCGGCTGGCAGGTGGTCGATTCCCGTCGGCCTGTTCGTCGCCGGGACAGTGCTGTTCTCGGGAAGCCTGTATGCTCTGGCTTTATCGGGCATGCGCTGGCTCGGTGCCGTGACGCCGCTCGGAGGGGTCTGCTTCCTCCTCGGCTGGCTGGCCGTGACCTGGATTGCGTCGAGCGTCGAGGTCTAGAGCTTCGGCGGAGTCACTCCCGTCTGTCCCTGGTACTTCCCGCGCTTGTCCGCGTAGCTGACCTCGCACGGTTCGTCGGACTCGAAGAACAGGACCTGGGCGATACCCTCGTTCGCGTAGATGCGAGCCGGAAGCGGTGTCGTATTGCTGATCTCCAGCGTCACGTGACCCTCCCATTCGGGCTCGAATGGCGTGACGTTGGTTATGATTCCGCAGCGGGCGTATGTCGACTTCCCGACACAGATCGTCAGCACATCGCGTGGGATGCGGAAGTACTCGACAGACCGCGCCAGGGCGAACGAATTCGGTGGCACGATGCACACGTCACCCTCGAATTCGACGAACGATCTCTCGTCGAAATTCTTGGGGTCCACGACGGGAGACAGCGCATTGTGAAAGATCCGGAATTCGTCCGACACACGCATGTCGTAGCCGTAGCTGGACAGGCCGTAGGAGATACAGCCTTCACGAACCTGCTGCTCAGTGAACGGCTCGATCATTCCATGCTCTGTCGCCATCTGGCGTATCCAGCGGTCACTCTTGATGCTCATCGTGCGTCAGTCCTCTCAAGCTGAGGAAGCTCGATCCAGGTCAACAATCAGGTCCGCGACCCGCTCCGGGGCCTCTTCGGGAACGCCGTGCGCGCAATCTTCCAGTACAGTGCATGATCCACCCAGACGGTCCGACCAGCGCCTTGCCATGTCGGCAGGAGTTCGTCGATCGCGACCCCCCGCCAGCACACGAACCGGAACTCCGGCCAGCCGGTCGAATTCCGCCAGCTCCGCAGGGCGCCAGTCGGCGAGAACTCGTGCAAGGGTCCGGGCCTGCTTGGAACTCGCGAACGCGTCGGCATATCGGGCAACTGCATCCTCGGTCGCTCGCGCCGGGTCGGCGTACACGCGCCGGGTGAGGATATAGCGGGTCAGCGGACGACGGTAGTGGCAGAGCAGGGGAGCGATCGCCTGCCTCACCAGTTCTGACTCCAGAACACGCAGAAGCGGAGGGCGCCGTGTCCACGGGGTTACGGGATTCACGAGGAGCAGGGCCCGAACCGGAAATCGGGCGCTGAGCGCGACTGCGAGTGCGGCGCCGTGGGAATGGCCGACCACGATCGGAGACCTCAGGTCGACGGACTCGGAGAACTCGATCAGGCGGGCAACTTCTGCATTCAGGCCGAATCGGGCTCGGGATCCGACCGGAGATGTTCCGCGACCGGCGAGATCGGGCCGAACCACACGAAACCGCTCCTGAAGCAGTCGAGTGGTGTCTTCCCATTCCCCTCGATGAGCGCTCAGACCGTGGATCAGCAGCAGGTCCGGACCGGTTCCGTGGATGCTCGCGCTCAGCCCCGTGGCCGGGTTCAAAACTCTCCCGCCCAGCTCTGTGGCTTCATACTCTTGTGCTCGGGAACAGGTCATAGTCTCTTGTCCGCTACGTGTGGTGGAGCGCGTCGCAGGAAGTTGGTGAAGTGCGCGCCAAATAGCACGTTCAGTTGTTGCTGCCAGCGACCGCGACTGAAGTCAGCGCGGCATGCGCGCCCTTTCAATCAAGTGCCGGGACGGGTCATGCAGCAGGCATACATCGGCATCGCGATCACGCTCGTGTTCGGCCTCATCGTCGCCGGGGCCTTTCTCGGGCTGTCACATCTCCTGAGTGTTCGCCGGCCCACGCCGGTGAAGCAATCTCCGTACGAGTCGGGCATCGACCCGCTGGGGGACACGCGGGAACGCTTTTCCGTCAAGTTCTACATCGTAGCGATCCTGTTCATCGTGTTCGATATCGAGACGATCTTCTTCCTGCCGTGGGCTTCCGTCTTCCGGGAGCTCGGGTTGTTCGGCTTGGTCGAGATGTTCGTGTTCATGCTCGTACTCGCAGCAGGCCTCGCCTACGCCTGGAAGAAGGGCGCTCTCGAATGGGATTGACCGGAGGGGACCGACTGGTATGACGAGCGGAAGGAAGGACCTGCCCACGATTCAGGGGCTCGAGGCGGGCGCCGAAGTGGGCCCACACCGGTCATGGCTCACGACGAGGGTCGACTACCTCGTCAACTGGTCGCGGCGGAATTCGATGTGGCCGATGCCGTTCGGAACGGCGTGCTGTGCGATCGAAATGATGGCCGCGGCGAGTTCGAAATACGACCTTGCCCGGTTCGGCATGGAGCGGTTTTCCTTCAGCCCTCGCCAGGCGGACGTGATGATCGTCGCCGGTCGGCTGAGCTATAAACTGGCGCCGATCGCCCGTCGTGTCTGGGACCAGATGCCGCAGCCCAAGTGGTGTATTTCAATGGGTGCGTGCGCCAGCTCGGGCGGCATGTTCGACAACTACACGATCGTGCAGGGGATTGACCAGATCATCCCTGTAGATGTCTACGTTCCCGGCTGTCCGCCCCGACCCGAGAGCCTGATCTACGCGCTGCTGATGATCCAGGAGAAGATCAAGGGCGAGTCTCTCGTGAATCCCGACCTGCGCTCCGAGAGCCCAGACGCCGCCGGAAAGCCGAATCTTCCCGCGGAAACGATCGAACTCGTGGCACAGCCGTTCGGAAACTCCACCCGCCAGAACCGAGTTAGCGGGGCAGAGCCGAGTGGAGCGATCGACCGCCCTCGTGATCGACTCGAGCGACTGCTCGAGCACCAGGACTGACGACCATGCCTTCGACCTCTGTTCCTGCGGAGTCTATCGAGCTCATTGCCGGTGCCCCTCGACCCGTTGGTGGTCCGGGCTCGGATCCGTCTGTCACGGCCCTGCAGAAGCGGTTCGGCGACGCCGTCCTGTCTGTGAGTGAAGATGCCACGGGTGTGCCGGTCGTCATCGTCGAAGCGGCCCGCAGTTACGATGTGCTCGAGTACCTGAAGACGGATCCGGCACTCGCGTTCGATCTGCTTGTGGACCTGATGGGAGTGGACGTCGGCGGAGGTCGACCGATCCGCATCTGGTACCAGCTCTGGTCGATGAAGCACGGGCGTCAGCTGCGAGTGGAGTGCAGGGTCCCGTTCGATAATCTGGAGATTCGTTCGGCGACCTCGCTGTGGCGGGCGGCGAACTGGCTCGAACGTGAAGTTTGGGACATGTACGGCGTGACCTTCATCGGGCATCCCGACCTGCGCCGCATTCTGATGCCGGAGAATTACGACGAGGGATTTCCGCTGCGGAAGGACTTTCCGCTGCGCGGGCGATTCGCGCGCGCCGAGCAGGTCCGCCGGGCCCTCGAGCGCAAGGGCGAGGATGTCTATTCGCGCGAAGAGCTCGAGATGGCCGGAGTCCTGCCCCGAACGCCCGCGCCGGGCGAGGAGTTGCAGGGACTTCCCGAACTCCGACCGGATATGTTGCCGGAAGCGCTTGCAGACGGGCTAGACGCCGAACGGATGATTATCAACATGGGCCCGCAGCACCCGGCGACGCATGGCGTGTTGCGACTCGTGCTTCAACTCGATGGCGAGACGGTCGAGCGCTGCATACCGCACATTGGATACCTGCATACCGGATTCGAGAAGACCTGCGAGTATCGCGAGTGGAACCAGGTAATTCCGTATACGGACCGGATGGACTACCTGGCACCTATGATTTACAACGTCGCCTACGCTGGAGCGGTGGAGAGCCTGCTGGGCATCGAGATCACACCCCGCTGCACGACGATCCGGCTGATTCTCAACGAGCTGAATCGACTTCTTGGGCACCTGTTGTGGCTCGGGACCACGGCGATGGATCTCGGCGCAACGACGGTATTCATCTACACCTTCCAGGAACGCGAGACGATATACAACCTGCATGAGGCGTACTGCGGGTCACGGATCACGAATTCGGCAACCCGGATCGGCGGCATGATCGCGGATCTGCCCGCAGGGTGGGTCGACGCGTGCAGAGACTACATCGAGCACCTCCCGGCCACGCTCGATGAGGCCGAGCGGCTGCTGACGTCCAACAGCATCTGGATGGCGAGGACGATCGATGTCGGAGTGATCGACGCGGAAACGGCGCTCAACTACGGCATGACCGGCCCGAGCCTGCGTGCCAGCGGGATTGCATACGACGTACGAAAGGCCCGGCCGTATCTCGGCTACGAGACGTACGATTTCGATGTGCCGGTCGGGGTGACCGGCGACTGCTACGATCGGTACCTCGTCCGGCTGGAAGAGATGCGACAGAGCATCCGAATCCTCCACCAGGCGCTGGACCGGTTGCCGGACGGCCCTCTGAACATCGACGATCCGGCCATCATTCTGCCGCCCAAGAGCGCCGCGATGTCGTCGATCGACTCGATGATCGCGCACTTCAAGCTGGTCATGGAAGGCCTTCAGGTCCCGGCTGGAGAGGTGTGGTACTCGGTCGAAGCGACAAAGGGAGAACTCGGCATAGGGCTCATTTCGGATGGCGGGTCGAAGCCTGTCCGGTGCCGGTTTCGAGCGCCATCGTTCGTGAACCTCTCCGTTCTGCCGTATCTGGTCGAGGGGGGTCTTGTTTCCGACGTCATTACGGCAAATGCGAGCATCGACATCGTGCTGGGCGAGATCGACCGGTAGGGGCAGAAGTGCGTGCCGAAAGTCGGATCCGAACAGGTCCTGAACCGAAAGAGTACGAGACGTGAAGAAAGTCCACCCGGCGGTTGTGAGCGCACAGGCGTTCCAGGTAGCGGATCTCCGCCCGGTCGAACGGCTGTTCGACGATGCGGAGGGGAAGGACCGTCGCGATAAGGCGTTGAGCCGGTATCCGGAAAAGAAGGGGGCTTTGCTCCCGATGCTCGCGTACGCTCAGGAGCGGAACGGCTGGATCTCACCGGAGAACATGGAGGAGATCGCCCAGGCGCTGGAGTTGACGCCTGCGTATGTGCATTCGGTGGCCACGTTCTACACGATGTACGCCAAGCGGCCCGTGGGGAAGTACTGGATTCAGGTGTGCACCTGCATCTCGTGCCACGTCAATCGGGGAGAAGAGGTG
>JBDGUY010000049.1:0-12489 GCA_039585935.1 Gemmatimonadota bacterium | reverse complement strand
GATCGAAGCGGCCGAGAAGTACAACGACCCGGGGCGCTTCACGACCCTGATCGCCTTCGAGTGGAGTTCCGCACCCCAGGGCGCGAACCTGCACCGGAACGTGATCTTTCGCGACGCGAACGTTCCCGACATGCCGATGAGTTCGTACGAGATCCCGCGCGAGGAAGGCCTCTGGGAATGGATGGCCGGCCTCGAGGCGGAGGGGATGGAACTGTTCGCGATTCCGCACAACTCGAACGCGAGCAAGGGGCTGATGTTTGCCTCCGTCGACGTGGCGGGGAATCCGCTTGACTCCGGTTACGCCGAGCGCCGCCAGCACTTCGAGCCGCTAATCGAAATGATGCAGATCAAGGGCAACTCGGAAGTGCACAGGGAATTCTGGGCCGCGGATGAATTCTCTGACTTCGAGAATGCGTCCTCGCTGGCCAAGTTCAGCGGCCGCGCGATCGAAGCGCGGAATTTCGTTCGCCAGGGCCTGAAGCAAGGACTGGCCTTCGAGCAGTCCCTCCAGGCGAATCCGTTCAAGTATGGGTTCATCGGCGGTACCGATAACCACAACGGTGCGCCCAGCGACGTCACTGAAAGCAAGTGGCCCGGCTCCCACGGTCCCGAGGACGGGTCGGTCGAGGCGCGACGGACCGGCGAAGTGGGAGGCTGGGCGGAAAGCAGAGATCTGAATCCAGGGTCGCTCGCCGGCGTCTGGGCGGAGGAGAACACCCGAGCCTCGATCTTCGACGCCATGCGTCGGAAAGAGTCGTTCGCAACCAGCGGTCCGCGGATCCAGGTCCGCCTGTTCGGCGGCTGGGACTATCCGGACACGGCTCACCAGCGGGACGACATGGTTGCCCTCGGTTACAAGGGCGGCGTCCCGATGGGCGGCGACCTGACCGATGCGCCACAGGGTGAGGCACCAGAGTTTGTCGTCTGGGCCGCCAAGGATCCGATCAGCGGTAACCTCGACCGAATTCAGATCATCAAGGGATGGGTTGACGCTGAGGGCAACACGCACGAAGCGATTTATGACGTCGCGTGGTCAGACGGTCGCGAGATGGGATCCGATGGGAAGCTGCCGCCGGTTGGAAACACGGTGGACCTCACGACGGCTGAATACTCGAATACGATCGGCGACACGGAACTCTCGACCGTCTGGACCGACCCCGACTTCGACCCGTCGCAGATGGCGTTCTACTACGCGCGGGTACTTGAAATCCCGACGCCCAGGTGGAGCACCTACGACGCGGTGCGCAGCGGCCTTCCGTTGCTCGACGACGTGCCGGCGACGATCCAGGAGCGGGCGTGGACGAGCCCGATCTGGTACACCCCATGAACAGGCCATGGAGTTACCGGGCAGGACGACATAGGCCATGAAACGCGCACACCTCGGTCGCGCCGCGGTCCTGGCAGTCGCGTTTGCCCTTCTGTTCCCGGCTGCGGCAGCCGCGCAAGGAGAGACCATCGTAGACGGGGAGAAGCAAGACAATTCGTAATCCTCATTCGGGGTCGGATTCACGATTGCGTTCCGCATCTCGGACGAGGTGGGATTTCGTGGACTGTGGGGCGACTTCCTCACCGACGAAGAAGATGGTCTCGACAGCTCGATGCTCTGGCTTCGGCTCAGCTACGCCTGGAACCCGACGGCCACGAAGATGGCTAAGCAGCAGACTGAGGCGGCGGAAAGGTAGGAGCGCCTCCGGGTAGCGTCAGCGAGGTTTACGGGCCGATATTCACCTGTCAGGCGAGCGGCCGCTGGATCGACTGTGTTCACACCCGACCGGTGTGACGAGATGCCGCCGCCTTCCCTGAGGTTCCGGCAGTACGGACGCTTGAATTTTCGCCCGAGAGCCCGAGCATGAATCTGGACGCAGCCACTTTCATGTTGATCCTCAAGACCTCCGTGACCGTACTGATCCTCGCGATCGGGATGCAGTCCACGGTGGACGACCTGACGTACCTCTGGCGCAGACCATGGCTGCTGTTCAAGTCAATGCTCGCGATGTACGTGCTCGTGCCGCTGGTGGCGGTAGCGTTGGCCCGGCTGCTTCCTGTGCCGCACGGGCTGAAGGTCGCGGTGGTGGTAGTGGCGATCTCTGCCGGGGCCCCACTCGTTCCTCGCAAGCTGATGCCGCTGTCGAATGACGGGTACGTGTTCAGCGTCATCGCGACATCGTCGCTGCTCGCGATCTTCACGGTGCCACTCTGGCTCATGGGGCTCAGCACCCTTGCGGGCACCGTCCCGGAGATCACCCCGATCGAGGTGGCGCGCCTGCTCGGCAAGGCCTTTCTCCTGCCGCTCGCCGTCGGCATGGGTGCGCGGATGCTCGCGCCTGAATTGTCGGAGAAGCTGTCCGATATCCTGCTGAAGGTCGGCGGTATCGTGCTTACACTCGGTGGCCTGGTCCTGCTGGTGCTCGGCTGGCCGCTGCTCCGGGAAGCCGGCTGGGTCGGGCTGCTGGTGCTCGGTCTGCTCACCGTGCTCGCGCTCGCGATCGGGCACCTGATGGGCGGGCCGAACGAAGAGGACCGATCAGCGCTCGCCATCGCCTGCGCCACCCGTCACCTGGGAATCGCGGTGCTGGTCGCGGCGGCCGTCCCGGGTCAGCGCACGGGCGTGCTCGTGGTGGCGTACCTCGTTGCCTCGATTCTCGCGTCGGTTCCCTACATTCGCTGGCGCAAGAAATACCACGCTACCGCGGCGGCCGAAGAGGGGGAGAGGGCGAGCGCTCTCGCGTAGAGAGGGCGACGAGGATCTTCCTTGCGCGCTGCGTTCGATGCATCTTGTTGTCGTGCAGTGCACGCTCACCTTTTCAGGCGATACTCCAATGCCGGACGAGCCCGACCTTCCGGGTTCCGAATCGACGTTCCCGAGTCTTCTCGACGGGGCCACAGGAACCTTCTTGACCGCCTCGGAAGACCTGGAGGGCTGCAAGCGTATTGCGGCCGACCCGTCAAGCTCACTCGAAGAACGTCTCGAGGCCTACGAAGACATCATCGCCTCCGAGGTGGGCGACACGCGGCTGAGCCGGGCCCGCAACCTCGAGCGGGAGAACGGGATCCGGCAGCTGTTCCTCAAGTTCGAGGGCGGCAACCCGACCGGCACCCAGAAGGACCGCATCGCCTTCGCCCAGGTGCACGACGCGATGCGCCGGGGATTCGAGGCGGTCACGGTCGCCACCTGCGGCAATTACGGGGCGGCGGTCGCGTTCGCTGCGGCGCTCGGCGGAATGCGCTGCGTGATCCACATCCCCGAGGCGTACAGGACTCGCAGGCTGGACGAGATGGTCACGGCCGGGAGCGAGATCATCCGGGTACCCGGCGACTACGAGGCGGCGGTGGAGGCCTCCAAGCGGGCCGCCGAGAAGCTCGACCTGTACGATGCGAATCCGGGCGGGGCCAACACGCTCATGCAGCTCGTGGCATACGGCGCGATCGCGAACGAGATCTACGACGAGCTGCGGGACGCTCCCGCCGCGGTGGCGGTGTCCGTCTCCAACGGAACCACGCTGGCGGGCATCCACCGCGGCTTCGCGACGCTGTACCGGCGCGGAAAGACGTCGCGCATTCCCCGCATCATCGCGGGGTCGTCGCACGGAAAGAACCCGATCGTCCAGTCGTATCTCAAGGGGTACGACGAGTGCCGTGACCTGAACCCGTCGGCCGTGAAAGAGACCGAGGTCAACGAACCGCTGATCAACTGGCATTCGTTCGACGGGGACTGGGCGCTGGACGCCATCCGGTCCTCCGGCGGATTCGCCGACGATGCGAGCGACCGACAGATGCTGAAGCAGGCCCGGATTCTGAAGGAACGGGAAGGCCTGAGCGTGCTTCCCGCGTCGACGGCCGGGCTCTCGGTCATGCTGGAGCACCATGCGGAGAGCCCGGTGCCGGGCGACCGATACGTGGCCGTTCTCACAGGTCGGCGCTGATCCGGGCTGTCGGGAAGCCGGCCGTTCACACAGATCCACTCCGATCGCATAGAGAATGAGATGAACATCGACAGGGCCGCGCCGCTGGACGGAAACGCCATCGTGTTCTGCGAGGGGGCGTTCACCAATACCTACGGTAAGACCGCGCACGGCCTGGTCCGGCGCACCCGGCGATACCGGGTGACGGCCGTGATCGACTCGAGTGTCGCCGGCAGGGACGCCGGAGATGTGCTCGACGGAAGGCCCAACGGGATTCCGATTGTCGCGGACCTCAATTCCGCGCTGCAGATCTCCGCGGAGTCAGGCGCTCCGGCCACGCATTTCGTGATCGGGATCGCGCCGGATGGAGGCCGGCTGTCTCCACAGATCCGGGGTGCGATCGGCGAGGCGATCGATGCGGGACTCAACGTAGACGCGGGACTGCACGACTTCCTGAAGGAAGACCGATCGATCTCGCGCCGCGCTGCCGAACAGGGCGTGCAGCTGCGGGACGTGCGCGCCACGCCTCCCCGTGGGGATCTTCACGCATGGACGGGCAAGATCGACGAAGTCACGTCCTATCGCGTGGCCGTCCTCGGCACCGACTCGGCGATCGGCAAACGGACCACGGCCTGGGTGCTGGTCGAGGCCCTGGAGAACGCCGGGCTCTCGGCCGAGATGATCGGCACCGGGCAGACCGCCTGGATGCAGGGGGCTCGCTACGGCCTGCTGCTGGACAGTCTGATCAGCGACTTCATGGCCGGCGAGATCGAGCACGCCACGTGGCTGGCCTGGAAGGAGCAACGACCGGACGTACTGGTCCTCGAAGGACAGGGAAGTCTGATGAACCCGGCCTATCCGGGGGGATACGAAATCCTCGCCGCCGCCCGTCCTCACGCCGTGGTGCTGCAGCACGCCCCAGCGCGATTCGAATACGATGGATTCCCCGGGTATGCCCTGGATCCGATCGACCGCCAGATCAAGGCGATCGAGTTCGTGTCGGGCCGTCCGGTTATCGCCGTCACCATCAATCACGAGAACATGCGTCACGAGGAAGTGTCCGTCGCCGCACGGGAGATCGAGCGGGTTACAGCACTTCCGGCCCTCGACGTCCTCCTGCAGGGCGGTGCGGGGCTCGCGAAGGTCGTCATGGAGCACATGAGCGAGATAGGAAGGCGGGCGAAATGACCGATCGGGGCGAAACGCCGAACCCCCTGGATCCCCTGATCATCCTCGATCGGCTCGAGGTCGGACCCGTCGAGATCACCACCCGCGGCCTTCGGATGCCCTACCGGGTCACGCATGACGGCGTGACCGACGAGACTTCGCTGGACTACCGATTCGAAGAGGATGTCTTCGACCCGGCCGATCCGGGTGCGATCAATCTCGCTTCGATGGTCGGAGCCCAGGTTGCCTTGAACTACGGGTTGTTCTTCCGCGAGATCGTGTTCCGCGGCCCGTTCGACGGGCACGACCAGGCCTTTCTCACCGCGATGGCCGAGAACACGGCGTGCGAGATCTACGTCAACAAGATCCTCGCCCCGAACCCGCTGCTGACGGAAGCGGCCCGGGTTCCAACGGTCCGCCAGTCGAGCTATCTGCAGGCAGAACTATCGTTTCCGAACAGCGCTCGTGCGGAGGACGGGAACGTGACCGACCCGGCAGGCGAACGGTGGAACACCGCCCGGAACCGGGTCGCCGTTCTCTCCAGCGGCGGAAAGGAGAGTTTGCTCAGCTACGGTCTGCTGAGGGAACTCGGCTACGAGACTCACTCGCTGTTCGTCAACGAGTCCGGACGCCACTGGTACACCGCGCTCAACGGCTATCGGCATCTGGGTGCCACTGACGCAAATGGAACCGTACGGATCTGGACGAACGCCGACCGGGTGTTCAACTGGATGCTGCGCCGGCTGCCGCTGGTTCGCTCTGACTACAATCGGATCCGCGCCGACGAGTATCCGATCCGGTTGTGGACGGTGGCCGTGTTCCTGTTCGGAGCTCTGCCTGTGATGCGCAAGCGCGGCATCGCCCGTATCGTGATCGGTGACGAGTTCGACACCACAAGACAGGTGAAATACAAGGGGATCCCTCACTACGACGGGCTGTACGACCAAAGCCGGTTCTTCGACAACGAACTGTCGCTCTACTACCGGCGCAAACGGTGGGGCGTTTCACAGTTTTCGCTCCTTCGACCTCTCTCCGAGCTCCTGGTCGAGAAGATCCTCGTAGAGCGTTACCCGGATCTCCAGCGTCACCAGGTTTCGTGTCACGCCGCTTCTGTGAAGGACGAAAGGGCCGTCCCCTGTGGTCGCTGCGAGAAATGCCGGCGCGTCGTGGGAATGCTCCTCGCTATCGGAGGCGATCCGGTCCGCTGCGGCTATACCGAGGAGCAGATCGAACCCTGCCTCGTGGCCGCCGCGGAACACGGACTGCACCAGGAGGAAGCGGCCGAAAAGCAGTTGATGTGGATGCTGGCCGAGCAGGGAAGACTCCCTTCAAAAGCGAGTGCGGGCCCTCCCGGTGCGACGACAGGGACAGGCGGCGCCTCGAAAGGGCCTCACCCCGAAGTCCTGGCCCTTCGCTTCGACGACAGGCGGTCCCCCGTCCAGTCGATTCCGAACGCGCTGCGCCGACCGCTGTACGGACTGATGCTGGAGCACGCGGACGGCGCGGTTCGGAAAGCAGGTCGGGCATGGGTGGCGTTCGACCTCGTCAACGATCCGTCACTCGCACGGCCGTATCGGTTCGAGGCCCGGGAAAGGGGAGCGGACACCGAACGGGTTGGATCGGCCACGGCCGCCAGGGACTACCTGCTGGCCGAACTCACCTGGCCCGAGGCGGAGCGCCGGCTGGCCGAAGTAGACATCGCTCTGCTGCCCGTGGGCGCGATCGAGCAGCACGGATATCACCTGCCGCTCGACACGGATGCCTTCGACGCAGACCACATCTGCCGTGAGGTGGCGAGACGGTGCAAAGCACCTCGCCCGCTGGTCCTGCCGCTGGTTCCCTATGGGGTGTCCTATCACCACCAGGACTTCCCGGGCACCCTGTCGGTCGGCCCGGAGACGCTGGCGCGCTTCGTCTATGATGTGGGAATGAGCGCCGCGCACAACGGGGTCTCGAAGCTGCTGATCATCAACGGGCACGGCGGAAACATGGCCACCCTGCAGTACGCCGCTCAGATGATCAACCGCGACGCACACATCTTCACCTGCGTGGATACGGGCGAAACGAGCGACGCGGACGTGGCGAAGCTGGCCGAGACGCGAGCGGATGTCCACGCGGGCGAGATCGAAACGAGTACCAGTCTCGCGACACGCCCGGAGCTGGTGGATGTCACGCGCCTGGAGAAGTTCGTTCCCCGCTTCTCCAGTCACTACCTGGACTTCTCCTCTGAGTACGGCGTCGAATGGTATGCCCACACGTCCCGGATCTCACCCTCCGGGGTGCTGGGAGATCCGACGAAGGCAACGGTCGAAAAGGGGCGGGCCATGATGGAGCTGATGATCGAACACCTGGTCAGTTTCGTGGAGGGCCTGAAGCCGCTGTCCCTGGCCGAAATCCACGAGCGACGGACCTGAGGCGGAACGATCGTGCGCATCCGAAACGTGGAAGCCTGGCGGGTGGATCTCGCGCTCTCTGAGCCGTACGAGATCGCCTACGAGACGATTTCCAGCGCCCCGCAGGTCTTTCTTCGGCTCACGACGGATTCCCTGGTCGGGTACGGGTGCGCAGCTCCCGACCTGGAGGTGACCGGCGAGGACGCGGGCTCCGTGCTTCATTTTCTTTCCGAGGTCGCCGAACCGGTCCTGCGCGGCGCGGACGCCTTGCGTCCCGCACGCATCCTGGAGCAGCTGCGCCAGCCGGCGGTCGACAGTTCATCGGCCCTCGCGGCGGTGGACATGGCCCTGCACGACCTGCTGGGCAAGGCAGCCGGCATTCCCCTCTGGCGGCTGCTAGGTGGATACCGGGACCGGATGCGGACCAGCGTCACGGTCGGAATCCTGCCGATCGAGGAGACGGTACTGAAGTCCCGCTCGTTCGTGGAGAGCGGATTCCGCTGTCTCAAGCTCAAGGGCGGCAGAGATCCGGAGCTGGATGCCGCACGCGTGCTGGCGGTACGGAAGGCGGTCGGACCGACGATCGAGCTGCGCTTCGACGCCAACCAGGGCTACTCGGTGGGGGACTCGCAGCGCTTCGTGGAGGCGACCCGCTCGGCGAAGCTGGAGGTGCTCGAGCAGCCGACACCGCGAGGAGAGCCGGACCTGCTCGGCCGGGTCACCGAATCGGTGCACCTCCCGGTCATGGCCGACGAGAGCCTGATGACGCTGCGTGACGCCTTTCGCATAGCTCGTCGAGACCTGGCCGACATGGTCAACGTGAAGCTGATGAAGGTGGGGGGAATCGCGGAGGCGCTGGCCGTGAACTCGGTAGCCCGCTCGGCGAGACTCGAGGTCATGGTGGGCTGCATGGACGAATCGGAGCTCGCGATCGCGGCCGGGCTGCACTTCGCGCTGGCCCGACCGAACGTCGTGTATGCAGACCTGGACGGACACCTCGACCTGATCGGCGATCCTGCCGCCGGAACGGTAATTCTCCGCGGTGGAACGTTGTTTCCGTCGGATCGGCCGGGACTCGGGCTGGTCGCGGATCTCTGAGCGGGACGGCCACGACCGCGGCTGCCTGCCCCTGGTGTTCCAACCCGTCGCTTCACTCAGGGCCCGCCGTCTCATACATTGACCGCCCGTCCGGAGCGTGCCGGCCTGTCCGGTGTAACCATCGCCCGACGACGGACTCGCGGTCACGAAATTCGCAGCGGCCCCGCACGCGTACAGCAGCAGGAGGAAGTATGGCGCGGTTCACAGACGAAGAGTTTATGCGGAAGGTGCAGGAGGGCTTCATCGTCGAGTCCGAGGCGGACATGACGGAAGCGTACAAGAAGGCCTTGATCAACCAGATCACGGTCCAGGGGGACACGGAGCTGATGAGCGCTCCCGCCTACTGGATGGCCTCGAAGGACGCCCCGTCCACCAACACGATGGTGTCCGCGACTGCGATCATTCAGGACGAACTGGGTCACGCGAACATCGCCTATCGGCTGCTCCAGGACCTCGGGGTGGACACAGACGCCCTGCTGTACGACCGGCCGCCGAACAAGTTCAAGAACCCGTTCGGGTTCGATCAGCCGCTCGCCAACTGGGCGGAGCTGGTGAGTGCGCACGGGATGTACGACCGCGCAGGCATCACCTTGCTGAGCGATGTGCACCGCCATACGTCCTATGGGCCTCTCAAGCGTGCCCTGGTGAAGGTAGGGATGGAAGAGAACTTCCACCTTCGTCACGGCGAAGCGTGGATGAAGAAGCTGTGTGAAGCGGGCGGTGAGGGCCGGGAGCTGGTTCAGCGCGCCGTGGACTGGATGTTCCCGATGGGCGTCGAGTGGTTCGGCATGCCTGACGACCGGAAGCACCACAACGCCCAGCTCGACTTCAAGCTCAAGGGAATGACCAACGACCAGTTGCGGAACACCTGGCTGAAAGCAGTCGTGCCGCTATGCGAGTCGCTCGGGCTCGATGTACCGGCGCACAGCGATCCGGACACGGGCGAGGTCGAGCTGGAGTATGGATTCCCCTGCGAATGGGACGCGGACGACCGGGTGTGGCTGTATGACCGGCCGATCAGCTGGGACCAGGTGTGGGAGCGCTGGCGCGCGCGCGGACCCATGAACGAGGAATTCGTCAATTCGGTCCGCCGGAGTCGGGGATCGATTGAGCGGATGCTCGCTGCGTGAGAGTATCTTCGCCTGCTCGTCGGACCGTGTCATGACCCGGCTCGTGCAGCTCAGTCGGCGGACGAGTGCCGACGCGGGCTACGAGTCGGACATCGAGCGCGGCATGGACTTCTCGGCCGTGTTCGCTGAAACGATCGGCCAGAACCCGGATTTCCAGCTGGAGATCCCGGAGTGGGATACGCCGCCGGCGGATCTGCGAGAAGCGGCCTGGCGCGCCCTGCACGAGGTCGCGGACCCGGAATTTCCAATCTCCCTTCCCGACCTCGGGCTCGTATACGACGTCGAGGTCGAGGAGCACACGGTCCGGGTGACGGTCACGTTCACGGCATCGGCCTGTCCCTGTGTCGAGTTCATTAAGTGGGATATCCGCGAGCGGTTGCTCGAAGAGCCGGGAATCGATGAGGTGATCATCGAGGTTACGTGGGACCCGCCCTGGACGACCGGTCGCATCACGGAGCGCGGCCGTACTGCCCTGCGGAAGGCTGGAGTATCGATTTGATGGAGGAGATGACATGGGCCACCTGAGCGGCGAGCGGCTCTACGAGATCTTCGCTCGCCAGAAGCGCGAGGACCGGCTGGAGCACATCGGAACCGTCTCGGCTCCCAACCCGGAGCTGGCGCGCGTATATGCCTGGAAGACTTACGACGAAGCGACCTGGTTCGAGATGGTCGTGGCACCGCGTGACGCCTTCCGTGGCGTCAATCGGGACGAGGTCCCGTTCACATTGCACCCTGCGGAGACAGTATGAGCCTGGCCCGAACGGACAGCTTCAAGTCCGCGCAAGACTTGCCTGAGCCGGTGAGTGAGGCACTGGCAGCGACTCTGCTGTCGCTCGCCGACAACAAGCGCATTCTCGGCATGCGGTACGGCGAGTGGATTCTCGGCGCTCCCACCCTGGAATCGGGGATCGCGTGCTCGGCGATGGCACAGGATGAATGGGGCCATGCTCGTATCCTCTACGCCACGCTCAAGGATTTCGGGTTCGAGCCTGGCGTGCTGGAGCACGATCGACCAGCCGGCGAGTACCTGAGCTCGGAGCTGCTCGACTCGGCGGTGGAGGATTGGCCGGACCTGCTGGCGCTGAATCTGTTGTTCGATGCGGCACTGTCGGTCCAGGTCGAGGCTCTCACCAGCAGCAGCTACGAGCCGATTCACTTCAAGACGCGAAAGCTCCTCGAAGAGGAGCGCTTCCACTTCGAGCATGGACGGGGCTGGGCAACCAGACTGAGCGAAACCGTGGCCGGTCGTGAGGCGTTGGACGCGGCCTTCCGCCGGGTAATGGGGCCGATTCTTCGCTGGTTCGGGCGTTCGGAAGCCGGGTTTAGTCAGCTTCTGGGATCGGCAGGCGTGGCGGCGGGAGACCCGGTGATCCTGAGACAGGCCTGGCTCGAACGGGTTATTCCGGTCCTGTCTGAGGCAGGGCTCGAGGATCTCGCCGCGGAATTCGAGGCGAATCCGGATCTCGATTGGTCAGACTGGAATGCGGATCGCCGTCGCGTCGGAACAGGTGGTCCGGACGCCGATACGCTGGCCCGGATCCGGGGCGACAAGAACCGAAGCATGTTGATGGATTGACCGTGACAGATCGAGGTTCGTCCGCACCGAAGCCGACCGGGCTCGGGAAGCCGATGTCCAGCGCCATGATCCCGGAGGCCCGAGTGCCCGTTCTGCTCCGGGACGGAAACCGAGCAGTTTTCGGCCTTTGGCTCAGCGCTTTCGGTGAGCCAGTACTGGTGCCGGACGTGCCGTACCGTCTTCGAGTGGATGAAATGGCGGGACGAAGAGTCGCGATAGTCCGTTCGCTCAGGGCCGCGCTGCTTTCGGCAGGCACGCTGGTGTTGCTCGGCTCGGCTCGCCCGGCCACGGCACAGGACCTCGAACCGCGTGCCTTCTCTCCCGCGCCGACAGGACTCAACTTCGCCGCGTTCGGCTATGCTTATTCGTGGGGCAACGTCCTGTTCGACCCGGCAATACCGATCACGGACGGCGATGCGAAGGTCCACTCCCTCGTCGGGGCGTACGTCCGGACGATCGACTTCTTTGGAATGTCGGGCAAGGTGGACGCTATCGTTCCCTATGCGGCCCATGGAAAGTGGACCGGGCTGGTCGACGGGGTGCCTGACAGCACCACGCGAACGGGCTTCGGGGATCCGAGTTTCAGGCTGTCCGTGAATTTCATCGGGGCGCCGGCCCTGGACCTGCCCGATTTCGCGAAGCACAAGTTCGGGATGATCGTCGGCGCGAGTCTCCAGGTCCGCGCGCCGCTCGGGCAATATGACCCCGCCAAACTCATCAATCTCGGCTCCAACCGCTGGACCTTCAAACCGCGCGTGGGGATCTCCCAGCCGCTCGGCCGGTGGATCGCGGAAGGGCACCTCACTGCGTGGTTCTTCACCGACAATCCCGATGCCCTGGGATTCCGACTGTCGCAGGACCCGCTGTGGGCGGTCGATGCGCACTTCGCCAGGCTGTTCGGCAAGGGGATCTGGGCATCGGTGGATCTCGGTTACATCATCGGCGGACGCACTGCCAAGGACGGTGAGCCGAGCAGCGAGACTCAGAAGAGCGCCCGAGTCGGAGCGACGCTGGCGATCCCGCTGGCCACTCGGCACTCGATCAAACTCGGTTACTTCGCTGGTCTGTATACCCGCCTCGGATCGGATTTCGACAACCTCGGCATCGTCTACCAGTACCGCTGGGGCGGCGGGATCTGAGTGTCTGATCCACGCCCGGCATCTGCCCGTGTCTGACGAGAAACGGCCGGCCCTCCCGACCCGGGTGTGGCGATCCATCTTCCG
>JBDGUY010000048.1:0-11471 GCA_039585935.1 Gemmatimonadota bacterium | reverse complement strand
CGGACGCCTGAGTCTCGCTGACCGCAAGAAGGTCTTCGGACATGCACCGTCGCGCTCGCGATGCTGGCACGGCTCGATCGGGAAGCCCACCTGTCTCGCGATCTGGATACCCCGGGGGCATTTCGCCACGGCGGTGGGACGAGCATCTTCGTCGCCGTGAATTCGCCACCCGGGCCCCGGACCCGAAACCGATTCGATCGCGAAATCCTCGCGCTCGCACTGCCCGCGCTCGGCGCCCTGGCTGCGGACCCGCTGGTGTCCATCGTGGACACGATCTTCGTGGGTCGCCTGGGAGTGCTTCCCCTCGCTGCGCTCGGTGTGAACACCTCGATATTCTCGATGGCTTTCGTGGTGTTCAACTTCCTCGCGTACGGAACCACACCGCTGGTCGCTCGGGAGGTGGGACGTGGAGATCGGGAGGCGGCCGGCCGCGTGGTCGTCCAGGCGCTCGTGGTGGCAGTGCTGGCCGGTGTGGTCGCTGTCGCATTCCTGCAGGCCTTCGCCGGACCGATCACCGCAGCAATGGGAGCGCGCGGCGAGTTGCAGGCGGCTTCGCTTTCCTACCTGCGGATCAGGGCCTTCGCCGGTCCGGCCGTTCTGATCGTGACCGCGGGCCACGGCGCGTTCCGCGGCTACCTCGACACTCGCACGCCGCTCGTCGTGACCATCGGCCTCAACCTGGTGAACCTCGTCCTCGACCCGCTGTTCATATTCGGCTTCGGCTGGGGGTTGGAGGGAGCCGCCATCGCCACCCTCATTGCTCAGTGGGTCGGCGCCCTGTGGTTCGTGAATCTCCTGCTCCGCCGGCGGAGGCAGGCCCTTGGCGTGAGCCTGCGCCTGCCCGCGATGACGGATCTCCTGCCGTTTCTCAGGGTGGGCGGCGAGCTCATCGTCCGCACCTTCGCGCTCATCGGCACGTTGACGCTGGCAACGGCGATCGCCACGCGAGTCGGGATGGTCGCCGTGGCGGCCCACCAGGTCGGCTCTCAACTGTGGCTCCTGCTGGCGCTGGTCGTCGACTCTCTGGCGGTGGCCGCCCAGGCCATGGTCGCGAGGTACCGTGGCAGTGGAGATCCGCTGGTATCGCGGGCTGCCTCCAACCGGCTGCTCCTGTGGGGACTCGGTACCGGCGTCGGCCTTTCTCTGCTGTTCTGGGTGCTGGAACCCCTACTCCCTCGGATGTTCACCGATCAGCCCGAGGTACTGGCGACGGTCCGTGAAATCTACCCGTTCATCGTTGCCATGCAGCCGCTGAATGCGCTCGTGTTCGTGTGGGACGGGATCTTCCTCGGACTGGAGGAGTTCCGATTCGTGGCAGTACAGATGGTGCTGTCCGGGCTGGCCGCCAGTATCGTGCTCATGCTGGTAATCCCGTTCGACTGGGGACTGCAGGGCGTGTGGTGGGGGATCGTGACGCTGATGGCTGTCCGGGCTGTAACGCTCGCAATACGGTACTGGAGACCCGCGACCGGGTAGATTCTTCACCAACCGGGAGACACGAAATGGCCGACCACGAAGGACCGGGAACTCCCCGCCAGATCACGATCAACGCGAATGACGAGTTGGCTCGGGGCCGATACAGCAACAATATGCTCGTAGCTCACACGCGTGAGGAGTTCATCATTGACTGGCTGATGACCGCCCCTAACGGTTCATCCCTCGTTTCGCGTATCGTGGTAAGTCCGGGACACTGCAAGCGCGTGATGGCTGCGCTGGCGGACAATATTCAGAAGTACGAACGACAGTTCGGCGACATTGCCCCGGCAGGCGCGATCGATCCGGGGCAGCAGAATTTTCACTGAGAGTTAGATTAGCTCCGGGAAGCGGCGTTGGTTCGCCGACCCCGGCGGAATTCGGGTCGGCAAAATGCGCCGGCACCGACTCACACTGGACAGGAGGTAGTGTGGCACGACGATCGAACTATACCTACGAGAAGCGGCAGAAGGAGATCAAGAAGCAGAAGAAGCGAGACGCGAAGGCCGAGAAGAAGCGGCTGCGAAAGGTGGCGGCTGAAGCCGGTCTGGAGGGATACGAAAGTTACGATGTCGCTCAGCTGGAGGCAGCCATCGAGCGGGCGACGGGATCTGACGACGGACCGGGTGAAGACTTCGAGGACTCGGAGACGGACGACACGCGTGAGTCGTCCTGACGGGGACACCCACCGGGATGATCTTGCGGCAATCGGCCGCGACCTGAAACGATACGTCTGGATTCTTGGCGGGCTCGTACTCCTCCTGTGGGCGGTCGAGCTCGTCGATCTGGCGCTGTTCGGCGGATCCCTGGACCGTCTCGGAATCCGACCCCGGACGGCTGGCGGACTCATCGGAGTCCCGCTCCATCCCCTGCTCCACCTCGGTCCCGGTCATGTCGCGCTCAACTCCATTGGCCTGCTGTTGTTCGGTGGTCTGGTAATCCTGCGTGACGAATCAGACTTCTGGACCACCGTAGTGCTTGGAACGTTGATCGGAGGACTCGGCGTGTGGCTGTTCGGCCGGCCCTCGATTCACGTCGGGGCGAGCGGCGTCGTATTCGCGCTGTTCGGATACCTGCTGCTCACCGGCTGGTTCGACCGAAGTGTCGGAGCCATACTTCTTTCGGCAGTCGTGTTCCTGCTGTGGGGCTCAGCCCTGTTCGGGCTTTCGCCCATGCAAGTCGGGATCTCCTGGGAGGCCCACCTGTTCGGATTCCTCGCGGGTGGATTTGCCGCGTGGTTGAGGGCGCGGCGCAGAAGGGCGAAGTTACCCGTGAAACCGGTTGCGTAGTGAACCGCGCAGAGTCTTCTTCATGGAGGTTGCGATGTCATTGACCCGGAAGATGGCCGCCGAAATGCTGGGCACGTTCTGGCTCGTATTCGCTGGCTGCGGAAGTGCGGTTCTGGCTGCGGGGGTGCCGGGAGTTGGAATCGGCTGGCTCGGCGTTTCCTTCGCCTTCGGACTGTCGTTGATGACGATGGCGTTCGCGATCGGTCATATCTCGGGGTGCCACGTGAATCCGGCCGTCAGCGTGGGCCTGTGGACCGGCGGACGGTTCCCCGCCTCTGAGATCTTTCCGTACTGGATCGCGCAGCTGGTGGGGGCGGTCATAGCAGCCGGTGTCCTGGCGGTAATCGCCAACGGTGCAGCCGGATTCGACCTGGTAGCCTCCGGCTTCGCCGCGAACGGCTACGCAGAGCACTCACCCGGCGGATACTCGATGGTCGCCGCGCTCGTCGCGGAGATCGTGCTGACCTTCGTCTTCCTGATGATCATTCTGGGCGCGACCGACGGCCGGGCCCCGGCAGGCCTCGGCCCGATCGCGATCGGACTCGGGTTGACCGTGATTCACCTGGTCGGCATCCCGGTCACCAACCTGTCGGTGAACCCGGCGCGCAGCACGGGCCCCGCCCTGTTCGTCGGCGGCTGGGCACTGTCGCAGCTTTGGCTGTTCTGGGTCGCACCGATCGTGGGTGCCGCCCTGGCCGGGTTCGCCTACCGGTGGCTGGGCGGAGAGGTCGAGCCCGCGGCCGAGGTGTGACGCACGGTTGTCGCTGAAGTGCGGGAAGGGCTCCGGCTGACACCGGAGCCCTTCTCACATCAAGGTTCGAGTTCCGGCTTCAGGAACCGGTCGAACCAGGCAGGCGAGCGTTCCAGGAGATCGAAGTACGCCTTGCTCCCGAGCATGTGACCCACGTCGGGATAGCGCACCAGCTGGGCCTCGATCCCGAGTTTCTTCAGCGCGACGTACATCTCTTCTGCCTGCTCGATCGGCACGTCGTGATCGGCGTCGCCATGTACGAACAACGTCGGGGTCGTGACGTTCGCGACATGCTTGAGGGGGGAACGATCCCACAGCACATCGTAGTTTTCCCACGTCTCTCCTGGAAATTCGGTCTCCACCAGGAGATGGTAAATCGACGTCCCGTAGAAGCTGATCAGATTAGACAGGCTGCCTCCCGCCAGCGCCGCCCTGAACCGATTGGTCTGGCTGATCACCCAGTTCGTCATGTAGCCGCCGTAGCTGTACCCGAGGACACCGAGGCGCTCGGGATCGACCCACGCATTGCGAGCCAGGACCGCGTCCATGCCCACCATCAGGTCTTCGTAGTCGCCACCACCCCAGTCGCGCAGCGTTCCATCCGCGAATTCCTGGCCGTAACCGGTGCTGCCGCGAGGATTGATCTGCACCACCGCATAGCCTCGCTCTGCCATCGCCTGGCTCGGCCAGTTGTAGATCATGTAACCCGTATTCGAGTGGGGTCCTCCGTGAATCGACAGCAGTGCCGGGTAGCGCACATCGGGATCGAATGGAACTGGCTTCGTGAGCCAGCCCTGTACAGGAGTCCCGTCGAAGCTCTCGAACCAGAAAGTGTCGGGCACCGCCACCGGGACGTTTGCCATGAACGGATCCTGCGCCCGCGTCACCTGCCGTTGCCAGCTCCCGTCGAAGTTCACGACATGGATTTCCAGACCTCGGTCAGCGGTCTCGTCCCGGTACACGATCCGGTCCCGCGTCTGACTCACCGCGAAACCCGCGATCCGCATTTCTCCGGTCACGACCGGGTGTATCGATCCATCCTGCACGTCCACCCGGTACAGGGCGATCGATCCCTCATCGTGGGCAGTGAAGAACAGGTGTTCCGAGTCTCCCGACCAGGCGAAGTCCACCAGTCTCCGGTCGAGTGGAAGCGTCAGATTCCGGACCGATCCCCCGTTGGCCGGGATCAGCTTCAGGTGATCCGTCTCCATCGGACTGTCTCGCGTATTTACCGGTCGATCCGCGCCCAGAAACGCGATCCACTGCCCGTTGGGCGAGTACCGGGGTGAGAATTCCGGGCCGGCGGTCTCGGTCAACCGGCGGACCACCCCGTCGGCCACGTTCACGGTCCACAAGTCGTTTCCATGAATGTCATCCGGGTCCACGCTCCGGTCGCTGACAAACACGATCTCCCGGCCGTCGGGCGACCAGTCGATACTGTGCTCGTCGAAATCGCCGTCCGTCAACTGGCGCGGCTCTCCCCCACTGACGGGGATTACGAAGATGTGACTCCGCAGATCGCTGGAGAGCGCCGTTCGGGATTTGAACAGCAGCCGGTCGCTGACGACCGGAGCCCATTCGGGTTCAGCCGCCGCGTCATCCTCTGCTTTGTCAGGATCGCTCTTGTCCGGGTAGGCGGGATCGACCATGGCCGAGATATAGGCGATCTCCGAACCGTCTGGTGACCACACGTAATTCCGTTGCGCCCGATGGCCCAGGAAGGTCCCGGCCTCCGTTACCGGCGCGAGGAACTGGTACTCCTGCAAGGCTACATCGAACACGTAGATTCCGTAGTTCCCTTCGTCGTCGTCGCTCTTGAACACGTGGTGCGCGCCGGTAGATGAAAAGCGGGGACGGGAACGCTGGATGTCCGGCTCCAGCTCGTCCCCGTCCATCGAGTAGTGGCGGATCTGCGTGACGCGCTCTCCCGCCTCGTCATCCCACTGCTGTACGAAGGCATAGAACGACTCACCATCGGCGGAGATGCCGGGCGAGCCGACCGAGCCCCGATACTGGCTCCGAAGCTCGGTGTATCGGGACTGGGCTTCGGCGTTATTGGGAATCAGGATGGCGAGGACGGCGAGCGCTGAGAGAGTCTTCTGGATCATGGTGTCCTGTTGCGACCGGGCGAGTTGTGGTGAGAGCCTGCTGTTGTCGATTATTGGACACCTGCCAGGAGACAACGGTTGAGACTATGGCCCGGATCCGGTCATGTTACCCCGGGTGACACGGGGGTTGGAGGCTGCTAGTGCGGACCACCTTCAGGAGTACCAGGTCGAGATCGGGACTGACTCTCGCTCTCGCCACCGTGACTCTGCCGCTGTTCGCACCGGTGCTGGTCGCGCAGGAACCCACCGTAATTGCGGACACGATTCACACGGGCCCGGCAGGCGAGACCGTCGTCGAGAAGGACCCGGACGAAGAGGGAATCGAGGCCGGATACGAGAAGAACGGCTGGAACGGGTTCTTCATCAGATCGAAGGACGGTCAGTTCCGACTCAACATCGGCGCCTATACCCAGATCCGTTACAACTTGAACTGGCGGACCAGGCCTGATTCGGCTCATGCGGACGAACGTGACTTCACGCGCGGCTGGGACGTCCCCCGGACGAGGTTCATCTTCGACGGAGACTTTACGGATCGGGTCTACTATCACCTTCGAACGAACATCAACTCGGCATCCGATCTCGAGCTCATCGCGGCGTTCGCGCAGGTCGGGCTGAGCGAGAAGTGGAACGTCCGGGTCGGGCGACAATGGCTGGCCCTCAGTCGCGAAGATTGGATCTATCCGCAGGACCTGGCCGCCATCGAGTTTTCGGCCAACGACTTCAATTATGCGATATGGTCTTCTCTGGGAGTTCAGACGAGGTTCCAGGCCGAAAGGTTGCGGTGGTGGTTCGCACTGTCGAACGGCGCATTCGGTGGCCGGCAGGGCTTTCCTTCGTCACCCGAATCTGCCGATGGAATGGTGAGCTCGAGGGTTGAGTACCAACTGGGCGGCAAAAACTGGTCGGTATGGGACGACCTGATCGGTCGCCGGGGCCGCACGAGCGGGGTATTGCTCGGAGCTTCGGGGGCCTACCAGGGACGGAACAAGCTCGGGACGGTTACCCGGCACGCATCGCAGCTGAACGCGGACGTGAGTGTCAGCGGAAGTGGTTTTCACCTGTTCTTCGCCGGATCATGGACGAGCCGGCAGCTGCAGAGCAGAGAATGGTTCGACCAGTACGGATTCCTGGCACAGGGGAGCTTCTTCGTCCTGGACCACACCTACCTGTACGGGCGGTTCGACGGCGTGTTTGCCGGCAGCACCCCCGGCGACCGCGAGGATTACACGGTCTACGCTGCCGGAGTGGGCTGGCTGCCGTTCTTGTGGACCAACCGCTGGAAGGTAAATGTCGAATTCTCCTATCTCCCGCAGGCGATCCACGAGACGATCGTCGAGCCGAGCGGCATGCTGGGATTCCTCCCGAGTGACAGCCCGGACCAGTGGAGTATCCGGACTCAGTTCCAGTTCGGTTTCTAGCGCAGTTGACGGAGAAGAAGTTGCCCCCGGCCGGACCGCGAACGAGATTCGGTCTCAACTATGACTCATGAGCCCTCCTCGTCCGCTACGCTCACTCAGCCGAGCGCGTCCGAGGTTCCCGTCATCGCGCTTGTCGGGAACCCGAACGTCGGCAAGAGCGTCCTGTTCCGGAATCTCACCCGGCGCTATGTCACCGTCTCCAACTATCCGGGCACCACGGTGGAGATCGTGCGCGCCAAGGCCAGTGAGGGGGCGGGCGAGCGGGAGATCGTAGACACTCCCGGGCTGAATGACCTCGCCCCGCGGACCGACGAGGCTCGGGTCACGCGGGAACTGCTGGACAGTCACCCGGACTCCACCATCGTACAGGTGGCCGACGCGAAGAATCTCCGGCGCGCCCTGTTTCTCACATTGCAGCTGGCCGAGCTTCGCCGGCCGATGGTGCTCGTGCTCAACATGTGGGACGAGCTCGAGAATCGGGGCGGACAGATAGATACCGATCGGTTGTCCGCGATACTCGGCATTCCCGTCGTGCCGACCGTGGCCCCGGCCAATCGAGGAACCGGAAAATTGATCACGGCGCTCGATCGGGCCATCGTTCCTGCCGTCGCGCCGGAAGAGGGGTTCTCGGCTCCCAGCGATGTCACGCGGCTCGACCAAGTGAATGAGATCCTGGCGGACACCTGGTCGATATCTCAGCCTGCACGAGCGACTCTGGGCGTGAAGCTGGGTTTCTGGGCCATGCATCCGGTGAAGGGACTCGCCGTTCTGTCTCTGATCCTGTTCGTAGTATTCTGGCTCGTCGGGCTGTTCGGAGCCGGGACCCTCGTGGATGTGCTCGAAGTCGGGCTGTTCGAGCAGCGTGTTTCGCCGGCGGCGATTTCGGTTGCAGATCGCCTGCTTCCGTTCCCGCACGAGCACGTCGTGGAGGATGTACCTTTTTCGTTGTCCCTTCCCGTAACTCCGGCGCACGAGGTCGTGCTTCGGGAGTCGATCCGTCCCACCGTGCGGCCGGCGTATGACGTGTCGCCCATCCTGGAGCTCACGAGTGGCCAGTCTATCCGGCGCTGGATTCACGACTTCCTGGTAGGTCCGTTCGGCCAGATCACCATGGGGCTGAGCTACGCGCTCGCCATCGTGCTCCCGATCGTCACGGTGTTCTTTCTCGTGTTCAGCGTGCTGGAGGACTCGGGATACTTCTCGCGCATGTCCGTCATGCTGAATCGGGTCTTCCGGGTCATCGGCCTGAACGGCAGAGCCGTACTTCCGATGATTCTCGGGCTGGGCTGTACCACCATGGCCACGATGACGACGCGCGTGCTGGAGTCTCGCAAGGAGCGACTCGTCACGACCATGCTGCTGGCGCTCGCGGTCCCCTGCTCTGCCCAGCTCGGAGTGCTTCTGGCTCTCATGGCTGCGCTCTCACCCGGCGGAGCGCTCGTGTGGATGGGAATCATGGCGGGCGTGATCCTGCTTGTCGGCTGGCTCACAGCAAAGGTGTTCCCGGGTGAGGGGTCCGACTTCATTCTCGAGCTGCCGCCGATGCGGAAGCCCCAGCTCGGAAACGTCGTGACCAAGACATACAGCAGGATCGACTGGTACCTGAAGGAAGTGATTCCGGTATTCCTGGTCGGAACGGCAGTCCTGTTTCTGCTCGACGCCGCCGGTGCGCTGACGCAGATCGCCTATTCGGCTCAGCCGCTGGTGGTCGGCTGGCTCGGGCTTCCAGCCGAGATGGCGAATGCCCTGCTCGTCGGCTTCATGCGTCGAGACTTCGGCGCCGTGTACGTCCTGGATGCCGCGACGGGCGCCGGTGCGATTCTGTCGCAGCACCAGATTCTCGTGGCGATGGTCACGATCACGCTGTTCATGCCTTGTTTTGCCACCCTCCTGATGATCACCAAGGAGCACGGCAAGAAGACGGCGCTCGGCATGGTCGCGTTCATCTTCCCCTTCGCCATACTGATTGGCGGACTCGTGAACAAGCTGGGGCTATGGCTGGGGAATATCTGATCTGCCCGATGTGCGGGTTCGAGTTTGCCCGTGGTGACACGCTGTGTGCCCACGGGTGCCCGCTGGGGTCGATGTGTCGGCTCGTACGCTGTCCGAGTTGCCAGTACGAATTCCCGGAGATGCCTGCCGCAGTCGGACTGTTCCGGAAGTTCTTCCGCCGGGGCAAGTCACTGCCGCTCGCAGCAGATGGAACACGTCTGCCAGAGAACGTCAGGGCAGCATCCGACTTGCGACCCGGTCAGCAGGCCACGGTCCTCTGCCTGGGAGCCACGGCGACCGAGCGGCACCGGACACTGACGGTATTCGGAGTCGTCCCGGGCGCGTCCGTGACGATCGTTCAGCAGCAGCCGGCCTGCGTAATCAAGGTGGGGGAGACGGAACTTGCCCTGGACCGGGCGATCGCCCGGGAAATCCTGGTCGAGCCAGGTGATTCCGACCCGTCCGGACCCCACCTCGTGCCGGAGTCGTCGACGGCCGGATGAAGCCCGGAGTCAGGCCGGCATGTCTTCAATAGCATCCTGCGCCACGGGTGCTAAATTGTTCACTGTGCCGCCGGACGCCGGTGGCGCTTAGGCCCGGACGTGTGCGGTTGCCACACGTACAGCCCCCGGGCGGAGATCGCGGCCCTGATCGCGAGGCACACCCCCCCCGTGTCCCCCGCCGAACCACCGAGCGGAGGAATTCGCCATGTTCGCTACACGCTGGAAGCTGCTTGCCTGCGCTGGTCTGCTGATCGCGGCGGGCTGTGACTCGGACGCTGTAACAGAACCTCAACTCGACGACAGCGCCGTCGTAGATCTGGCCGCGCAACGGGCCGACGCGGCGAGCGAAGGCCGGATCGTCTTCATGAACTGGAACGTGTTCATCGGTGCGGCAATCGAGGACGCTCTGGGCGTTCCCCCGGAACTGGTACAGTACGCCGCGGGAGAAGCGTTCGCGCGGGTGCTGGCGAACGACTTCGCGAGCCGGGCCTCGGCTATGGGAGCGGAGGCGGCGCGATTTGGGCCGCACCTGATCGGCTTCCAGGAGGTGACTCTGTTTGAGCTGTTCGATGGGGTCGAATTCGTTCCCATCCTCGACTACGAGGCGATGCTGCTCTCAGAGCTCGGACCTGATTACGCCGTGGCCGCTAAGTCGCAGAACTTCCAGACTCCAGAGCTACCGGTCACGTTGCCCGACGTCCCGTGCTTCGCCGACCAGAGCTGTGCGCCACCGCCCGAATGTGCATTCATCGGCGAGTGCCTGCTGATCCGGTTGACCGACTTCGACCTGGTCGTTGCCCATACGGAAGTGGCTACCGAGAATCCGCAGGCCCACCGATACAACTTTAACCTGGGCGAAGGACCGTTCGCCGATCCATCGATCCCGTTCCCGATCTACCGCGGCTGGGCCTCCGTCGATGCGACGATCGACGGTCTCAAACTGCGCTTCGCCTCCACCCACCTCGAGCCGGCCGACCTTGCCGACGGCTCGATCGTTCCCGCGCTCGAGCAATTACAGCGACTGCAGGCCGAAGAGCTGGCTGCGACGATCGGCACGGACCTGCCGGTCGTCTCAGTGGGTGACTACAACACCGATGCGTACGGGGCATCCACTGCGACCTATCAGGACCTTCTCGCCTACGGCTTCGAGGACGCATGGAGCCAGTCGGGTGGCGGAATGACCTGCTGTCAGACCGAAGACCTGAGTATTCGCCAGTCGATTCGCGACCGCCGGGTGGACCTGATCATGCTGCGGGGCGATTTTGGCTTGCTCAAGCCGGGAATCCAGGGGGCGGTGAGCACGCGTGTCCTGGGAAGCCGGATCGCGGACCTGACGGATTCCGGGCTGTGGCCGTCCGACCACGCCGGCGTCCTGGCCACGATGAAGATGCCGCGGCGGAACTGAAGCAAGAAAGGCAGGCGGCGTGCGATTGAGATCGGGACGAACACCAGGGACTCGGCGGCGGGGCTAGAGGGTCCCGCCACCGTCCCTGCCGCTTCAGCCTCGGTCGCGAACCGACTCGAGAAGAGTGGTCACGGAATCGGCTACCGCGGACCAGCTCTGGACTCGCGCCGCATCGCGCGCCTGCTCGGACCAGAAACGTCGGTATCCTTCGTCGGTCAGGAGCCTCTTCACCCGGTCGGCGAACGCATCAGGCCTGTCCCTGACGAGATCGGCGAACCGATCCCTTGCGTACAGACCGTTGGTGGCCAGCGATGTCATGACGACGGGAGCGCCCGCAGCCCATGCCTCCAGGACCTTGTTCTTGATCCCGGCCCCCACACGCATCGGTGCGACGGCGGCCCAGGCACTCTCGAGTTCGTCCCGCAGATCGTCCACCTCACCGACGACCTCGACGCGTTCGAGCTTCCCCAGCTCCAGCACTTCCGGCGTCGGGGATCGACCCACGATTCGGAACACGGCATCGGGTACGGTG
>JBDGUY010000047.1:0-11507 GCA_039585935.1 Gemmatimonadota bacterium | reverse complement strand
GCCGTGGAACGGGTGGAACGCAGGATCAGGGCGGTAGAACCGCGTGCGACCCGGGTGTTCGTCGAACCAGAGATCGCCGCCGACGAGGGTGGGCTGGAAGTCCCCTTCTAGCCGGGCCCGGCGCCGGGCAGCTCCACGCGGAATCTCACGATGCTCTGCACGTCGTACTCGTCCCGCATCGTGCCGAGCACCATTTCTCGGGTGAAAATCGGACGCGGATACGGTCGAAATCCATCCGGAGCCCGGACGGCGCCGAGATACCTGCCGCTCTCGTCGAATACATCGAACACGTACGGCTCGTGCCATTTGTCCGCGATCGCGTCGGGCTCGTCTGGATCGTAGTCGGGGTCCTCGCGCTCAAAAGCCGGCTGTGAGACCCGCACCCACACCGTGCCATCTTCCCCCGCATAGATGTCCCTGTACGGCGGTTTGTGGTCTGGAATCGGATCGCCGTCCCACCGCCAGCCGGGCTCGGTTTGTCGCATGTTCCGGGTGGCGAACGCCTCCTCCTCCGCCCTCTCCCCACCGGTTACGCGCACGGGCGTGAACTCCTTCGTGATGCGTAGCGGTCCCTGCGGTCGGTCCAGCGTCAGCGCATAGTCCGTGCTGATCCCGTGGATGAAGTATCCGTGCGGGCTCAGGGCTGTCTCCTCGTCCGGCGAGAATGGGACGCTGTTCACCGAAACGCTATTGCCATCTTCGCTCTCGAACCTTGCCTCGATACGCGAACCTTCGAATCCGGTATCCGGCGGAATCAGCGTGTCCCCGGGCGTCCCATCCGGCAGGATCTGAACGAGACCAGATTGCCAGTCCATCACATCGGCTTCCGTATCGAGCAGGATGATCGTGTGGGCCCGGTCCAGGGTGTCCACGATCATCCGTGCTGAGGTGTTGAATCCGCCTCGAATTCGCCACTCGTCGAGCGGCTCTCCGTCCGGGGCGTACACCTGGATGCGTGCATTCGCTGGATCGCGGAGCAGAATTCTCCCGTCGGACAGGACATTCAGCCCACCGTCGGGACTCTCGTATTCGCCCGGTCCGTCGCCGGGACGGCCGAACGTCGTGCGGTAAGTCCCATCCGCATTGTAGACCCGCAGGGCCGGGACCTGTCTGTCCATAGCGTAGATGGTCCCGTCGGCACCCAGGGCGAGAGACACGATCGATCCGAGCATGTATTCCTCGGGTCCATCCAGCAGGCCGATCGAGATCTCGGGAACGAGCTCCGCCGTGTCTCCCCACATGCTGCCGGAGACGGTCCTGACGACGACTGTGTCGCCGATCGTGTCGTGCACCGCCACCCAGGCGCGGGAGTCGGCGACATTCTCTCCGGTGGAACAGGCACCGGAGATCGCGCTCAGCAGCAGGATAGACAGGACAGCAGCCGCTCGGCTCGGGCTCATAGCAGGCACTCCGTGGAGTCGTGAGGTTCGATGGTCGCGTCACTGTGCATTAGACACCGTTGGAGACCGGGTAGTTGGGGTGGTCGGAATCAGAATACGACAGCGGTCGTCGGGTACCGGGTCGACACTTCGTCATACCGCACGAAGCGTATCCCCTCGTCATCCAAGAACCCCTGTTCATTCTGACGGTCGCCGAGCACGGCCTGCAGTTCCTCCACCGTCTTGATTCCGTCGAGCTCTATGTCCTGGGAGATTTCCCGGAACAGGACGATGCCGTCGGCCTCCGACTCGAGCCCCACGAATTCAGCTACCATCTGTTGTTCGTCGAACGGAACAACCGTGATTCGCACCACGTCGGCAGACTCATTCTCCAGTGCCACCCACGTTCCGAACAGGCGCGCATCGTGTATCGACTCGGAGAAATCGACCACGGGAACCGGCGAATCCGAGCATGCAGCGAACGCTACCAGGGTCGCGATACTGGATAGAAGCTTCAACTGACTCCACATGCTTCTGCCTCCATGCACGGGGACCACGATCGAGGGGGTGGCCCGATCTTGTCCATACACCCATATGTCCCGATGTGCCCTGCCATGCGGAGTGTCTGGCCTGTTACGCCTTCGGGTACGCACGTTCGAGGTAACGGGCAACGTGCTGATGGACATCGAGGTCGGTCTCTCCGGCGAGATTCCGGATTCCTGCGGTGTCGAGCCATTCCCCTCCATCTTCGTTTGACAATTGCAGGCCCGGCTCGGCCCTCGCAATTCCGAGTTCGAGACTTGCCAGTCCAACTGCTGCCGCGGCCGTCCGGAAACCGGGAAGAGATCCGGGCGGAACGGAATAGACGAGCTCGAACTCCCCATGTGGACCGGCGAGAAACAGCCACGCCGGAATACCCACTTCTCGAGCAAGATCGGCGGCTTCGGGGTGCAGAAGCTGCTGGCTTCCGACTGCGAGCTGGAGGCCGAAACCGCTACGCCGCATCAATTCATCAAGCGTCGCGACGAGACCATCGCTGGTATCCATGCACGCGCTGGCCAGGCCTCGCAGCAGCCTTCCCTCACGCAACCTGGACAACGGCATATACCGGTCCTGCAGCTCCCTGGCTCCCCCGGTGAGAACGTCGAAGGCGAAGGCATTCCCGAGGCCGAGCCCCCCGGTGACGTACAGGTGGTCGCCAGGCCGACAACCGATTCGCTGCATGGCTTCTCCGTACGGCACGGTGCCGACCGCGGTGGCTGCGATGTGGAGCCTGTCGGAGACGTTCGTGTCACCACCCAGGAGGTAAACGCCACACGCTTCGCAGGCATCACGGACTCCTTGCTGCAAGCGGCATTCGAAGTCCGAATCGCTATCGGCGAGCAACGTTTCGTTCAGCAGAACTCCGATCGGATCCGCGCCGACGGCCGCGAGATCGCTGCAGCAAGCGATGACCGTCATCCAGCCGATGAGGTAGGGATCCTTATACAGACCCGTGTCGATCTCCTCCACGATCGCATCCGTGGTTATCGCCAGGAGCAGGCCCGTACCGGGGATGCGCACGAGTTCCGCATCGCTCTCACCGAGACCGTTGCGCTGCAACGGCGATCGGGGAAACCCCTTTGCCAGTCTTTCGACCCGCAGATTCTCGAGAACATCGCGCGTCAGCAGCACAACTGTATCGCCTCCGGCAGCACTCGATAGGTGGCCGCCCTCGTCCAGATGATCTCACCGTCGCGCTCGACAGCGAAGGGGTCGGCGGCCCGGACCGAAACTTCGGTGGTGGACCAGGACTGCGTTCCGAGACCCTCGAATCGCCCGTGCAGAAGTCGCCACACCACCAGACAGAGCCGGCCGAGCCCTACATCCCCGATCAAGTAGACTCCGAGACGGCCGCGGGCGGGTCCATGCAAACCGTAGCTCAGAGATCCGCTGAAGGCGGGTCGCTTGACGATTCCGAGGTTTCGGGCTCGTACCCCCAGCGACTCACCACCTACGCGAATCTCCAGCATCTGGGGTCGGAAGCCGAGAACCGCGCGAACGGCAGCGAAAACCATCGCGGCAGCAGGGACCGTTCTCTTAAGTCCCTTCAGCACGACACCCGGATGATTGAACACGTGGTTCGCCTCCGCAGCCGTGCCGAGACTCGAGTTGATGAGCCACTCGCAACGACTGAACTGATTTAGCGAATCCATGTAGTCGATCGTGCAGACGTCGCCGGGTGAGGTGCGACCGAAGTTGATTCGCACCGGAATGCCTGAGATTGATCGTTCTCGTGCCAGCGGCTTGTGGAAGTCGTTGCTCGACCCGAGCCCGATCGCTCCCAGACGCATAGAGGCGAGCAGCGGCCGGGGTGCACGCTCCACGAGTGCCGACATCACGGCGTTTACCGTCCCATCTCCACCGGCAGCGATGAACTCCGTTTCTCCTCTGTCCATCGCGCGAGCCACACATGCTCGGATCACGAGCGAACCTGCCGCAGTGTTGATGTCGAACGGGCCCACACGCCGGGCTACCTCGGTTTCGATTCCTTGCCATCGTTCGAGGGCTCTTCCTCCGCCGGCTTCAGGATTCAACAGGATGTACATCGGATTCTCCCCTCAGATCTGGTAACGCTCCGGTCGAAATCGCATGGTGATCAGATACAGCCCAGCGAAGGCGATCAGCTCCGGTGTCCAGTCGGGCCGGTAGCAGGCAGCCACTCCCGACAGGAGCAGCACGTAAGCGTGGACGATCGGAGCGATGGCCCGATGCGCATCGCGATCCGTCCGAACTCGATGCAGCCTTGCCTGGCCGAGCAGCAGGGCGCCTGCCCCCGTCGTGAGGAACAGCCACCCGACAACCGTCTGACTGGCCGCAGCGGAGATCGCGACTGCAGATCCGGCAATTGTAGCGAGCGCCAGCCCGTCACTGACGATCGATGCGATGGTCCGGCCTGCTACCACGGGAAGGGTCAGGTATCCTGTGGCGCGGTCCGCTTCGACGTCCTTGAAGTAGCCGGCCAGCACGAAGTTGGCGTAACCGAAGAACACGGCTGCGACGGTCCCGACCACCGGGGCCGAGCTGAAGGCTATGCCTTCGGTCGCCCACGATCCCGGCAGTCCGATACCTGCCAGGACCCCAGTGCCGCACAGAGCCGCCACGATCCAGGCGTTGTAGGCCGGGCCCGCCCACCATCTGCGCTTGAACCAGGTATAGGTCACGAGCCCCGCGATCATGGTCAGCACCAGGGGCAGGTTCCAGGGGTTGGCGGTGACAAGCACGGTTCCGACGGCAATGAGACCGACTCCGCTGACGATCAGGACGTGCGTGCGCCTGACACGGGCCTGGACCAGGGGCCGGTACGGGGCCGAGATCGCGTCCGTGTCGAGTTGAAAACAATCCGTGAGCGCCTGTCCGAATCCATACGAGAGGAAGAAGGCGATAGCCACGACCGCTGCGGCTGCGTCCTGCACACCAGGTACGAGCGACATGCCGACGATTCCAGTAATGCCTGAGACGAAGAGCAGGTACGGCCGCATGGTGGTGACATAAGCGCGCAGAAATTCCAGGCTTGCGAGAGCTGCCGGCCGCCGGTCGGAAAGAACCGATGAGGTAGTCATGAGTCACCGCAATTCCACAGATTCCACCCGACCCACAGACAGTAGCTTCCAGCGATCATGCAGGTCCCGATCAGAACGAGCTCGAAAACCCCGGCGCCACTCGCCGAATCGAACAGTCCGCGCCGCGAGTAGAAGACGAGGTCCAGAAGCCCGAGGTAAAGGCTCATCGCCGCCGCCACGACCATCAGATACGGACCTCCTGGCCGCCTCCTCAGGAGCATCCAGCCCCCGAGGAAGAGCAGCGTGCCGAGCAGAATGTCGGCGAGCAGAAAAGCCGCTTCGAAGCCGGCTATGACGGGGTCCGATTGACCCAGGTCCGCCAGTCCCGTCAGATAGAGGCTCCAGTACGCGAGCATCAGGACACCGCCGAACAGCAGCACGACACCGAGCAGCGTTCCTGTTCTCTGATCTGGCGCCCTCATGCTTCCTCACCCGCCTTCCGATTGAGCCCGCGACAGCCGCGGGCGTTTCTCCTTTCTGACAGCTTGACTCTGTCGAATCAGGTACGGGTCAAGTGGCGACTTGACTCCCACCTGACTGGTTCGTGGGAGTATCGAGTCGGACCGGGCGGACTCTGACAGGGAGAGAGTGGAGATGCCGAATCCGAAGCTCCAGATCATCGTTCTGTTTCAGAACCTCGGTGAGGAGAGCGCCTACTTCGCGCGTTCGCCCGCACCACCGTTGTCGGGGATTCTGCTGGCCGGCCTGACGCCGGATTGCGTCGAGGTCGAGGTGCTGCACGAAATGGTACGCCCGATCGACTACCAGACCGATGCGGATTTCATCGCACTGAGCTTCATGGACTTCTGTGCGCCGCACGCCTATGACGTCGCTGCACGATTCCGGGCCCTAGGCAAGATCGTGATCGCGGGCGGGAAGTACCCCAGCACCTTTCCCGACCAGGTCGCTCCGCACGTGGACTGCGTGGTCGTCGGGGAGGCCGAGACCGTTTGGTCCCGAGTGGTCCGTGACCTCGTGGCGGGCCGGCTCAAGCCACGATATGAGGCGTCGATCGCCCCGCCGTTGATCGACATTCCGCCGCCGAGATACGACCTCGTAGAGTCCTGCTACAGCGTCCCGATCGTGACGGAAGCGACCCGCGGCTGCCCTTTCGGTTGCACCTACTGTCAGCTCAGCGTCCGACCCGCCCCGTTTCGCACCCGGCCGATCGACGACGTGCTCCGCGACCTGACGTCAACACACGGCCTCAGCCTTCCGAGACGGAAGGTGGCGATGCTGTACGACAACAACTTCGGCGGCGACATGGCATACGCGAAGGAACTGCTGCGCGAGATCGCCCGGCTCGACCTGTGGGGCGTCGGCTATCAATTCAGCTTCAACTGCCTGCGTGACGACGAGTTCCTCGACCTCCTCACGGACGCGCACGCGGCCATGGCATTCATCGGGATGGAGTCACTCAACCAGCCGAGCCTGCGGTCGGTCCGGAAGGGGCACAACCGGGTCGAGGAGTACCGCGAGCAGTTCGCAAAGCTGAGGGAGCGCGGCATTCTGATCTTCACGGGCTTCATGCTCGCTCTGGACGAGGACACGCCCGAGTACTACGCCGGAGTCCCGGATCGGCTTGAGGACGTCGATCCGAGCGCGATTCTGATCTCCCTGTCGATCCCGATACCCGGCACTCCGTTTCATGACGCTTTGCAGACCGAAGGAAGGATCTTCGACGAAGATCTCTCCCACTACGAGGGAGACCATCTCGTATTCACCCCCCGGTCGGTGAGTCCGGCCGAGGTGTCCGCGGCGTTCGAGACCATCAACCGGCGCTTCTACTCATGGGCCGGGATTCTGCGCCGCTGGGCCAGGTTCGAGGCGACGTATCTCAGGGCGGGTCCACCGCACGGTCGCGCGCTCACGGTTCGCCTCGTGCGATCGGTGCTGCTCGCCGCAATCTACTTCAAGTTATCGGTGTTCCAGCGGCATCACGCGCGGGAAAAAGTGTTCGTTCGCCGCTAAGCCGTACCGGGCCGGTCGGCATTTCCTCAGAGCAGGCTCTTCAGCAGGTTGTAGTGTGGGTGGAAACCTCCCCCGTGCGGCGGAAACAGGGCGTCGAACTCGGCTCGGGTCTCCGGCCATTCAGCGATCGCCATGATGAACATGAAGTCGATGAACGAGACCAGGGCGCCGCTGGAACTGACCGCGACCAGCGCCTCGCCATCCAGCGCCAGCGAACGGTGGTCCTGGTTCATCGATCCGATCGTCCAGGTCCAGATCGAGCGGTCTACTCCTTCCGGGTCTGCCCTCCTGACCGCGGCTTCGTGCGCCTCCAGTAGGTTCATCGACGCCGAATCGCCTCGCTCCTCCATCAATGACGGAACGAGTCCAGTCGTTTCCTCCCCGTTCAGTTGCCGCATTCGGATCTCCATGTGGGCCCGCAGCACCGGCAGCCATTCGGGAAGACTCACGATCTTGAAGGCCTCACGGGTTCCGAACAACTGATTTTTGAGGTGAAGGAGCGGGTGGGCTCTGAGCCGCAGTGCCACGAGGGGAAGATCGTCGAATCCTTCTGCGATCCCGCGAAGTACATCCGCTACGTAGGGGTCCAGCTCAAAGATCTCTTTGACGAACCTGTCTCGCTCTCTGCCTTCGATGAAGATCGAGATCCGGCGGCGCAGGTCGTCCACGGGAACGTCTTCCGCATACAGTCCAACCCTGAAGATTCCCCCGGCCCGTTCGATCGCGGGGGCGAAGTATTCCTGGGCACGGAACATTGCGTCCACGTTCTCGCGCAGGAAATACAGCGTTGCGCCGGCAGCGCTCGGGGCGCTGACCGGAGCGGGAGCGACGGGAAACAGGCCGACTCCTCGCAACGATGCGCCCACGAACATCCCCGCCCAGAACTCGCTGAGCCAAAGCGAGTCGAACGATAGAATGCGGCTGCCCGGGGGCGCGAGATTGTAGATGGTGGCCTTCACCACGCTTGCCCGTTTCGCGCCGTAACCTGTCTGATTCATCATGATGCTGACGGGTGTCGTCCAGCCCAGATCTTCCAGTTCTGCACATCGCGTAGCGTAATCCTTCGGGAAGTCGCGAGGCTGCAGGAACAGTGGGATCTCCTGGGGTTTGACGCCCTGCCTGAACAGCAGGTTCCTGAGATCTGACTTCAGTTGAACCAGTGCCTGCCCCTGGACGAGGATGCTGCGATCCTCCCACCCCGAGCCGTTGTAGTGCGCTCCGATCCCCTGCCCGGTAAAGATCGCGACGCCCGATGCCGGGTCCTCCTCGAACACGTCGCGCATCGCGAGCTTGCGGTGATCCTTCATCATGTTGTCGCCGAGAAACGTCGGGTCGAAGCGGTTCGTGATGTTCACGTGAACGGCCAGCAGTCCCCGAATGGTCTCCAGCGGCAGACCGGCGAGGGCCGACGATCTCTCAGCCGCCTCTCGAAGGCGCTGCTGCGCCGACTCCACCTGCACCCTCACTTCTGGATCCGAGATCGGCGGCGTCCCGGGGTCCCACAGATTTTCGATGTAGGTCATGATGCCGCGCGAATCGTTGAAGCGGTAGTAATGTTCGTCGAGAATCAGGAAGAACTGCGGCAATGCTTCGATCCGGCCCTCGTCGAGCCTCTCGATCGCTCGGATGAATGCCTCGATGTATCCATCCACGACCATGTCCCAGCCGTAGATGTCGGGTTCGCCCCCCGGCTCGACGCCGCGGAAGTCGTGCACGACGGTGACCTGATAGTGCTCGGTCTCGCGGATCATCCGCTTCAGTTCGAGGTGAAACTGCTCGAACATCAGGTACTTGACCGTGTTGCCGGTGGTGAACGGGCGCTCCGTCAGCCGGCCCAGAATGTCGTCCCACTCGGCCTGCGTGTCATAGTCCTCGCTGCGAAGGCCGTAATTCAGGGGCAGCCACGCCAATTCGTCAAACCGCCACCAGGCCAGCACGCGTTCCCGCCAGCGGGCCCTGGCGGCGATCGACGCCTCCGTCACGTTGTTCGCCAGTCGCCGGAAGATCTCGGACGATTCGAGCCGGATGCGGGCGGCCCGATCCGGCGGCAGGCTGTCCAGGCCCGACCAGTTCTGCAGGCTCGCTTCGAATCTCAGACGAGCGAACTGGGCCAGGCGTCCGGCGTCGGTCGGAGACTTCTGCTGTCCAAACAGCCGGTTGAACGGCACCAGCATCTCCTCGAACAGGACCCTTTCCGCCTCCTTCGCCAGAGCTCGTCCGGCGGCCTCCTCTCCGAGCACGATTCCGAACGCCGAGTCGAGCCCCGAGTGGTAAGCGGCGTCCTCTTCGAGAAACGAGTGTCCTGCCGCAGTCACGTGCTGAAGGTAGGGGTAGGCGCTCGCCTCGAAGTCCTCGCCCGGCTCGAATCGAGGAGTGAGCAGTCGGTCCGCCCACATCATGGCGTCGGTGATGCGGCGCAGGTGGCCCTCGAGCGCGCTCGACAGTACCGCGGTGTCCGCCAGGACGACCGCAGCGGGACCGGGCTGAAACGCAGGCAGTTCGACTTCGCGCGACCGCGGCCTGGACATGCGGTATTCCTGGAACGGAAACCGCAGAGATGCTCCGACCATGACCTCCTGCCGGGCTGGCCGGTAGTCGATCCGGATCATGTCACCGGCGTGGAAGAGCCCTCCACGCTTCAGGGCGAATTCCACGGTCATGCTAAAGGGCAGAGAGCGGTCGAGGAACGAGTATTCCGTGCCCAGCTTCAGCCAAGGAATCCCGACGTAAGCTCCCACCGCCCCGTCCAGAGATGTTCCGGAATTTCCCACCGCGCCCTCGACGGTCAGATCGAGTGCGGATAGGAGAGGCAGGCTCGTCTGGAGATTTCCGTAGACCCTCGTCGTTTCGGCTTTCCGCTCCCAGCTGTACCCGGCCAGCGCGCCCCATCGTCCGCGCGGGCGCTCGGGTTGACCGAGAGAAGAGGGAATCGCCGAAAATTCGGCAGGGGTGCGCGGCGCTTCGGTGGCCTGCTGGCTGACCAGGTTCGGGGGTGCAATGGTGGCGCAGGCGACCAGAATCGACAGGACAGCGAAGGCATCATGTTGCCGCACCGTATCCCTCCGATGCCTCGAGGAGTGCCGAGTGAGGGGAACCCGACGGGCAGGGGGCTGCGAATGCAAGATACACCGCGGTCGGAAATATTGTTCTCGCGTTGAATCGGCGGGCGGTCTCGAAGTAGATTGACGATCAGTCGCAATGGAAACCGGACCTATCAGGAGAATCGAAGCGCAATGGCCAAGACCAGTTCATTCGACGTGAGCACCGGTGTGGACCTGCAGGAGGTGGACAACGCCGTGAACCAGGCCCGCAAGGAAGTGGCGCAGCGCTACGACTTCAAGGGCACCAAGTGCACGATCGAATTCGATCGTGCCGGCGCCGCGGTCGCACTCGACGCAGACGACACCTACAAACTTCAGGCGCTGCGCCAGATCCTGCGCGAGAAACTGGCGGGGCGAAAGGTCCCGCTGAAGAACCTCGACGAGGGCCAGGTCGAAGAGGGGTCTCTCGGCCGGGCCCGGCAGCGGATCGGTCTGAAGCAGGGAATCGACCAGGAGACTGCCAAGAAGATCTCGAAGGAGATACGCGACCAGGGGATCAAGAAAGTCCAGGTCCAGATCCAGGGAGACGAACTGCGAGTCATTGCCCCGTCGCGCGATGCATTGCAGGAAGTGATCGCGTTTCTCAGGTCACAGGATTACGGGGTGGAGCTGAATTTCGGTAACTACCGCTGAGAGCCGACTTACCCGGAGGCTGACGGAAGCATGTATTTCCTTGCCAAGTTCCTGGCTCGACTGATTAAGTCGGGGGGCCTGACCATAATAGCGGCCAACGACGAGGAGTACTTGTTCGGCGGTGAGCAGTCAGGTCCCGAGGTGACCATCAAACTGCATGACCCCGCGCTGGCCTGGAAACTGTTCCTCAAGCCGGAACTCGCCTCGGGAGAGGCGTACATGGATGGCACTCTGACGATCGAACGGGGCACGCTGCGCGAATTCTTCGACCTGATCACGGGCAACATGGGCTGGCAGCCGGACAATCCGCTCAATGCTAAGAATGCCCGGGTTCGGCGGTTCCGGAACTTCCTGTCGCAGTACGACAATTCGCTTCGGGCGACGAAGAGCGTCGCACATCACTACGACCTGTCGAACGAGTTGTTCAGCCGGTTCCTGGACGCGGAAATGCACTATTCGTGTGCCTATTTCTCGGATCAGAACCCGGAGCGAGATCTGGAGCAGGCGCAGCTCGAGAAGGCCGAGCACATCACCACCAAGCTGCTTCTGGAACCCGGGCATTCCGTTCTGGACATAGGGTGTGGCTGGGGTGCGATGGCCCTGCATCTGAGGGACCGAATGGACGTTGACGTCACGGGAGTCACTCTCTCGAAGCAGCAATTCGAGCTGGCCCGCGAGCGGGCGACCGATCGGGGAGTCGCCGAACACGTGCGGATTCTGTTCCAGGACTATCGCGACATCGTGGGCTCGTTCGACCGCATCGTCTCGGTGGGAATGTTCGAGCATGTAGGCTTGCCTCATCACCGGAAGTTCTTTGAGGT